>JAIPHI010000077.1 GCA_021735285.1 Fidelibacterota bacterium
ATTCAGCTTTTAAAGACAAAAAATAAACTACGGGTGGTTACAAAGGAATATGAAAAGCAGAAAAAAGAACTAAATTTACTTCGCAACAAAGAATTAAAAGAAATTGAAAATGAATAAGTTATAAAAGCAGGAAATATTATGGGAATAAATATAATTATTCCGGCCATCATTATATTATTAATTATAGTCTGGTTGATATACTATTTTCTTTTTGCTAAAAAGAATGAAGAGGATAGTAAAAGTCTTTACACCAGAGGTCTCAACCACATGATAAGTGGAAATTATCAAGAGGCTATCAAATGCTTTAAAAAATATGTATTCAAAGATACTGAAAACACACAAAATATTGATGTCTATATTAAACTGGGAATGTTATTTCGTAAAGTTGATAAACCTGAGAAAGCACTGAAGGTTCATAAATCTTTACTATACCGCCAACATATTTCAAAAAGTCAAAAAGTCAGTATTCTTACCCAAATTGGTGAAGACTACAAAGCTCTGGGTGACAAGGAAAAAGCTATAAAAACTACTCAGGATATACTGGCTATTGATAAGCAGAATGAATGGGCTTTAAAAACTGCCTGGAAACTTTATCGTGATCTGGATAAATGGCAGGAGGCTTTTGAACATCTAAAAAACTATGACAAACATAACAAGTCCAACAAAAGATTGTTGGCAATCTATAAGACCAGAGTAGGTCTTCAAAAATATAAAGATAATGACTATCACGATGCCCGCTTAATTTTTCGAAAAGCCAGAAAATATGATAGGAACTGTGAGGCTCCATATTTTTATATGGCAGATTCTTATATCAAAGATAACCGGCCTGATGATGCTTTTGAGTGGTGGAAAAAATTTATAGAAATTGCTCCTCAGCGCGCTCATTTTATTTATCCTCAATTGAAAAAAGTTCTGTTTCAGCAAAACAATTTTGATGAAATCTATGATTTTTATAAAAAAGTACTAAAAAAAGTACCAAACCACCTTGAAACTACTATTGAACTGGCTGAATATAAAGATAGAAAAGGCAAAACAGACGAAGCAATATCTTTAATCGAAAATATAATAGATGAACATCCGGACTCTATAAAAGCCAAGATTAGTCTGGCGCGCATACTGGTTGAAGACAATAATCATCAAACCAAGGATTTATTACTGGAAATCATAAATCAAATTGAGCAAGAAGACAAACATGTTTGTTCGAACTGTGGTTATAAAATCGACGAGATATCCTGGATCTGCCCTCAATGCGGCCGAATCGATACATTTTTTGTAGATTAATATTATGAAAAAAATTATTATACTTATACTAATTTTAAATTCCGCTTTATTAGCGCAAAATTTAGAGAAATATTATAATATGCTCGATCAAGGTAAAATTGAGTCTGCGCAAGAAAATATTGAGCAACTATGTAAAAATTATCCTGATAATCCTGAAGTCCTTTTTCTCTCAGGAATAGTCGAAACTAATAGCGACCAAGCAATTAATATTTATGAAAAGATAATTGAAAATCATCCCGACTCCAAAATAGCTAACAGGGCCAGAGTGGAACTCATTAAATATTACTATTCAAATGGACTTTATCACAAAACGGTTGAGGAAACAAAAAGCTTTATCTCAGAAAAACCGAATTCGGAGCTTACTAAAGAGATAGTGGGCTTACTCTTCTGTAGCCTACAAGCAATTAAACGCACTGATTTAATTGATTTTTATCAAAATAAATTAAGCAATAATTATCCTCAACTCACACCTTACATTAAAAACTCCAATTATTTAGACATCTATACTGTCAAGCAACAGGGCCGTTTTTCAGAACAAAGCATAGAGGATTCCGGTGAATACGCTCTTCAGGTAGGAGCTTTTTCCAATCCCAACAATGCTCGCAACCTACTTAATAATTTAAAGGCCGAAGGATATCAGGCCTATTTGGAAAAGAGGTCTGCAAATCAAAGGGTCCAGGTTGTAAAAATCGGTCCTTTCTCTTCTCGTTCCAGAGCCAATCAAGTGGGTAAACAAATTGAACGTAAATTTAATCTCGACTATATAATAATTAAACCATAAAATTTTACAACTAGAAATATCTAATCAGACGCATTTGATTAAGGAGATTCGTTATATATGGCAAAAGATAATCTTTATATCATAGATGGCTCTGCTCTTGCTTATCGCTCTTATTTTGGGATGGTAAAGGCCGGACTGACGAGATCAGATGGTTTTCCTACGGGGGCATGTTACGCTTTTACGAATTCCATGCTGAATCTAGTGGAAAATCATGAGCCGGATCATATAGTGATGGTTTTCGATGCTTCAGAGAAGACTTTTCGACATGAAATATTTCCGGATTATAAAGCTACAAGAGAAGCCATGCCGGATGATTTAGTTCGGCAACTCCCCTATCTGCATGATTTGACAAGGGCTTTAAATATTGAGGTTATCATCGAGCCCGGCTTTGAAGCCGATGACATTTTGGGAACTCTGGCCCAAAAAGCCAAAAAGAAAAACATGGAAATTTTTATGGTAACCGGTGACAAAGACTTAATGCAAATTCTTGATGAAGATGTCTATATGTATAAACCTGGTAGGGGAAGAAGAGAAGACGAAATTATCACTACCAAAGAATTGAAAGAAAAATGGAATATAAAACCTCAGCAAGTGGCGGATTTTTTGGCTTTGATGGGCGATTCATCGGATAATATACCCGGAGTTAAGGGGATTGGTGAAAAACGCGCATCCCGTCTGCTAAATAATTTCGAATCGATCGAAGAAATATATAAAAATCTGGACAAAATTGACAGCAAACGTATTCGTAACTACTTGAAAAAAGGCGAGGAAGAAGCCAAATTTTCAAAAAAACTAACAACTATTGACACTGATGTGGCTGTGAAACTTGACCTGAACAAATTCAAACATAATAAATTTGATAAAGATAAATTGATCGCAATTTTTAAGGAGCTTGAATTCCATTCCTTAATTCAAAGATTCCAGGATGACCAGGAAAATATTCGTAAGAAGAAAAATTACCAAGCTGTCAAATCGGAGAAAGAACTGGACGAGATAGTCGATAAATATGCTAATTCCGAGCTTCTTTCCTTCGATCTGGAAACCACTTCCATCGATCCAATGAAAGCAGAGATCGTTGGCATCGCTTTAAGCGACGAGAAACATACAGGCGTTTATGTTCCCGTTGATATTTCTGAAAAACAGAAAACACTCTTCGCAGACAAACCACAATTAAGCACTTTAGAGCAATTGAAACCAATCCTGGAAAACCAGAAAATCAAAAAATGCGGACAAAATCTCAAATACGACATGCTTATTCTGAGACGCTATGGAATTGAGGTTCAAGGTTTATATTTCGATACTATAGTAGCTGCATTTTTATTGCAGCCGGACGATAGAAAATTTAATCTGGGACGTCTTAGTCAGAAATACTTATATTATCAAATGCAACCCATCGAAGAACTGATCGGTAAAGGTAAAAACCAGAAATCAATGGCCGATGTTCCGCTCGAGGAAATTACTTTTTATGCCTGCGAAGACGCAGATGTAGCTTTCCAATTAACTACCATACTCAAAGAAAAATTAACAGAAAAAAATCTAGATGAGATATACTATGATATTGAAATTCCATTAATTCCGGTTTTAATGGATATGGAAGAAAACGGTGTGTATGTCGAGATTCCTTATCTACAAAAAATGTCTGATGAAATTGCAAAAAAAATTGATTCTATCTCAGAAAAAATTTATGATGAAGCAGGAATCGAATTCAATGTAAATTCTCCCAAACAGCTCAGTGAAGTGCTTTTCGATCGTTTAGAATTACCTCAAATCAGAAAAAGATCTACAGCTGAAAAAGTACTCAAAAAACTTGAGGATAAAAGTCCCATTCCCAGTCTAGTTCTGGAATACCGTAAACTATCAAAACTGAAAAGCACTTACCTTGATGCTCTACCAGAATTGGTCAATAAAAGAACAGGACGAATACATAGCTCTTTTAATCAAACTATCGCATCAACCGGAAGATTAACCAGTAGCAGCCCAAACTTTCAGAATATTCCCATTCGAACTGAAATTGGTAAAAAAATTAGAAAAGCATTTAAGCCCGCAAAAGAAGGTTATAAAATAATTTCAGCCGATTATTCCCAGATCGAATTAAGAATAATGGCTCATCTTTCTCAGGATCCTAACCTTGTAGATGCTTTTGAAAGCGATGATGTGGATATCCATTCCCGCACAGCCGCCCTGGTTAACGGCGTAGATGAAGCGGATGTCACTCCCAAAATGCGCCGTGCTGCAAAAGTTGTCAATTATGGTATTATGTACGGGGCTGGTGCTTATAGATTATCCAATGAGTTAAACATCTCAATGCAAAAAGCCCGGGAATTAAAAGATAAATATTTCGAAACATATCCCGGTATAAACCAATATATTCTTAATACTCTGGAAAAAGCCCGTGAAAACGGCTTTGTAACAACTTTAGCCGGAAGAATTCGCTACACCCACGGCATTAATAGCGATAATAAAAACAAAAAAAGAGCAGCAGAGAGAACCGCCATTAACCTTCCCATTCAGGGAACGGCTGCTGATATGATTAAAATTGCAATGATCAATATTAATAATAGACTAAATAACGGTGATTGGCAAACTATGATGATTCTACAAGTTCATGATGAATTAATTTTTGAGGTGCCGAATCAGGAAGTTGATCAACTGGTTGCAATGGTGAGGAAAGAGATGGAAGCCGCTTTGCCTCTCGACATCCCGGTTAAAGTTGACATAGGAATTGGCAAATCATGGTATGAGGCGCATTAATGGAAGCATCAATTACACTAAAAAAAGTAAGTAAAAGGTATGACAAGCGATCCGTGATCACGGATCTGTCATTGGGAATTGAGAAAGGTACCAGCTTTACTGTGATTGGTAGAGACGGTGCCGGTAAAAGTACATTGTTAAAAATTTTAGCCGGTTTAAATAAAATTGATTCCGGCCAGGTCTATATCAAGGGCCAGGAAATTAGTCAGAATATCGATAAAATTCGCAAAAACATTGGATATCTTCCTCCCTATAATATTCATGACCCATGGATTTCCGGTCAGGATAATCTTGAAAAATATAAGGAATATGCAAATCTCAGTGATTTAACATTTCAAAAAAGATATCAAAAATATACAAGTATGCTTCAGTTACAAAATCAAATGGAAAAATTACCAAATTATTATTCAAAAGGGCTGAAGAGAAGATTGGATATTCTCCTTGTTTTAATCAAAGAACCGGATATTTTTATTCTGGATGAACCTCTCAAAAATCTAGATTATAAAATGAAAGAAATCCTTCTGGACTACCTCAATAAGATCAAAGAATCTAAGACTATTGTGATAGCAACCGATGAATTTAGAGAAATTGAAACAGTTACTGATCGCTGGATAGTCTTACACAATGGAACTATTCGATACGATGGCAATCTTGAAAAGATGGTCGAGCATGTTGATCTTGATTTCACTGGGCATCTGGAGATAAAAAAAGTTTTTCGAGAAAAAGTTACTGATTCTCTAAAAACCAGTAAGCTAGTCAAAAATATGAAAGACCTGGGCAACACCATCGAGATAAAAACAGAGTCAGCCGAAAAATTCTGGCAATTAATAAAGGATTTAGGGGAAGACAGATTTTGTAGAATTGCCGGTAATTCAGTCAATATGCACTATTTACTCGACCAACTAACTTCAGATGAGGGTTACGAATGAATTGGATAAGTAAAAATAGCCTCAAAAATAATCAGACAAATATCATTATAATTACTATTTTCAATGTTATTATTACAATCTTATTCTATCTTTTTTACCTAAAGCTTATTAAACCAGCTATTAATACCACTCAAGTTTTACCCGATTCCCACTGGTTTAATAGTATTATTCTGATAGTACCTATCACACTAATATACTATCTTACTGCCCAGATTATCAGTTCCGAATATTGGGGAAACAAGAATGCAGAATATATAAAAACTTTATCCGAAGTATCCTATCTTTATTATATAAGAAAAGTGCTCAACCTGGAACTTATTTTAGTGCTACAATCTCTTCTTACAATAATATTATCATTATTTTTAATAACACCTGAGATTAACTATTTCACACTGCTTTTATATATTTTTTATATAATTTTCGCTGGAATTTTCTTTATTAACCTGGGTTGTATAATGGGCTTCTTTAGTAAGAAATCGACTTTAAAAGGTCAAGGAATAGGTCTGATTATTATTATGCTTTTTTTAATTGGTGGATTTGGTATTGCAGTTAACCATCATCAAATTCTTGGCGGAGTTATCAAATATTTACCAACCTCTATAGTATTATCTGGAGGAGCTGCAATACTTAAACCAGAATTTGGTTCTTTTTTAATTCCGTTCATATATATTCTTGTCCTCAATATAGTAACCATCTTTATTACTTATTTTATACTTAATAAAAATGATTATTGAGAAACCTAGATTGTAATACATGATTAATGAGCGCTATTTAATCACAATTTTCTATTGTGATTATCCCCCGTCCGCTTTTTCCATCCATTTTTACATTCATCGTACCTGGTAACTTAACATGCTTACAATACTGCCTATCTTCAGCTACCTTCCCCTGTTTCTTTAGCCAATCCCAATGCAAGTAATCTGTGGTTGATGAGTGTGGTACTGAAATATATCCCAGCTCCATTGAGACAACATTATGGAAAAAATGAGTCCCCTGCGACGGTTCAATTTCAAATCCTTCGAATCCGGTTTCCACAATAACTTTGGCCATATTGATATCATTAAACTGGACCGGAATTCCTAAAAATCGATCCTGAGACCCCCAGCGGCCAGGCCCGATCAATAGATATCGATTACCTTTCTCTCGCATCTTAGCGTTCAATTCTTTGACCTCATTTCTAATGGCCATTGTTTCGGTCTTATCAAAATCTTCACTCGTAATAAATATTACATCTTCCAGATCACAAAACTGGCCATTGCCCATACAATGTTCACTGTACAAAAGAGTATTATTTTCATCGATCTTGTCCGGAATATGAACTTCACGGGAACCCACAGCCAAAGGTCTGATCTGTAATAAATAAAATGTTGGTTCTTCATCCTGTTTTTCTTGTAGATCGACTGCAAACTCAATTTCGATAGGCATCCCGAAAGCCGCTTCTCCAAGTTCCATTATTTTGTCAACAATTTCTGCAAGAGGAAAATAATTATATTTCAGAATGTAATCAAAATTCATCACAATCGGACCATCTTTTCTCAATCCCGGCCTAATCCGATTGTTTTGCATATCAAGTACAGAGGCCAGATGCTTGAGAGACCCATGAGAACGCAATTTTTCGAGCCCAATCTTATCTAAAGTTATATCGTCGCCTTTAACCAGGCTGTAATTCTGTTTTTTCAGATTTAAAGCAAAAATAAATTTTTGGGAGTCCTTGATTAAAGAATCTCTTTTAAGCAGATTTTTATCCGGATATTTGGGACAGAAACGGTAAGTATTTTCTCCATCCACAACTGATTTCCCTAACCCGGCTGCAATCGAAACCACACCATCCTCATGATCTAAGTCAGAGACGGGATAGAAATTATATGATTGAGCAACACCTGAAATATGAGGATAATAATATTTTTCATCAAAGCACGAACCTGTAATTTCCTGGATAATTACAGCCATTTTTTCTTCGCTTATTCTGTGATTTAGGTTATTAATATACATTCTGGCTCTTTCTGTATAGACCGAAGCAAAAACAAGTTTCACAGCTGTTATTAGTTGTTGTATTCGAACTGATTTTTGGGGATCATTATTCGGTAACATGTAAGTTCTATAGATTCCTGCAAAAGGTTCGGAATATGAATCTTCCAAAAGACCTGAGGAGCGCACCGCCAGTGGCTTATCAATTTGGGAGACCACTACTCCTAACCTTTCCAAAAGTTGATCAGTTAGCTGCCCTGCTAAAAAATATCTGTTAATCTGTTCATCACTTAAACCTTCTATATCCATTTCATCCAGATTATTATTCTCGATAAAATCATCGAATTCATTAGTTCCAATAATAGCTGTGGGTGGAGTAACGATATTACAATCTTCTATTTCTTGACCAAAATCCATACTAACTAATAAAGCATTTAAAAAGGCCAGGCCACGACCTTTCCCGCCTAATGAGCCATCCCTTAACTGGATAATTTCATTAGGTTCAAAAGAGCAGTAATCGTGATACTTGATCACCTTACCTTTTTCGCGTTGATCCAGGATATTGTTAATTGTATTTAATAGATATTCCCGGGATTCTGAAATAGATCCAAAATCCTGAAGACGTAAGGGTCTGATTTTTCTAGCTATTTCAATCTCGCCCCGAGCCATAAGCCAGGAAGAGAAGTGATTGCGAACCGTATGATATTTCAGAACAGAATCCGGAATCCTTTGTAATTTTATCCTTAATTCAGAAAGTGAATGGGCTGTATCATAATAGCCTTGTTCATCTTTAAGGATAAATTCTCCAAATCCGAGATAATCATGAATAAATTTTCCAATCTTATTAATCAATTGCGGATCAAATTTGTGTAGAAAAGTAACATCAAATTTTTCAGCTAATTCTTTATTATCCAGCTCCGATGACATCAAAATAATTGGAATATCAAAATCATCATTGGATTTGATATTAGATATCAATTTAAGGCCGGCTTCTTCATCCATCTCTTCATTATGAGGGAATTTAATATCCGAAATTACAGTTGAAATATATTCACTATAATCCCGGTAAATCGAGATTGCTTCTTCGTAACTATGAGCAACAATTACCTTGGGTCGGGCCCGCATTCTAAGTCTTTTATTAATATCATTGACTTCTTCCCGAATCAAAATCTGAGTTTGCTCCACTATTCTTTCATAAAGATAAGGCAAGATCATAGAATAATATTTTACAGAATCCTCGACGAGTAGAATTACTCTGACTAAACCTTCTCTGGTATCATTGGCCAGATTGTCCCTATCCTCTACTGATTTTATCATAGCGAGAAATAATTTGGCGTCTCCATTCCACAGAAATATTTTATCAAATAGTTCGACATCCTTTTTATTGTTTTTGATCTGGCGGGCTTCGGATGCAGAGCTTAATAGAAGAATCAATGGTAGAGCCTTATAATTCTCTTTAATCTGGCGGGCAAGATCTAGAAATGACATTTTTCCAATATGTTTCATAGTAACCACCAGATCATAATTATCTTTTTCCAATTCTTTCAGAGCCATCTTAGCAGTGGGTACACTGGTAACGCGGGGTGCCAGACTCAGGTTCAGTTGCCGATATTCTCCAAATATTTTTTCCGAAAGCCGGCCATCCTGCTCAAAAGTGAAAGCATCATAGAAGCTGGATACCAGCAGGATCTTTTTAATCCTGTTTTGCATCAATTTATGGAAGCTTTCTTCACCGTATTTGAATTTGTTATAATATTTTTTCAGTTCCTCTAGTTCCATCATAATTCCTCTAGCATGTTTTATGACTATATATAATAAGGATTTTTGAGAGGATAATCAAAATAAAGTTTATAACTGGAGAAGGAATTAGTTTCCCTTCAAGAAAGGATAATAAAATAACTTAGTAAAGGTCTAATCATTCAATTAGGAGTATTTTTTGTTATCTAAAACACCAATACTTCTCGGCCGGCTTTTAGGTAATTAGTTAATGGCTTTCCCATATACTTTACCTCGACTCCCAATTCTTCTAACTGCTCCGTTGCGCTATATTGTTCTGCACACCATTTACAGGAGGTGAGAGTTACTCCGTTTTTCTTCATCTGAATGACTTTTTCCTGGAGTTCAGTACTCTCTACTAATAAGTTTGTCGAAGGGCCCCAGATTATAAGTTCAACATTATCCCACCAACCCTGTTTACTGGAATTTAAACCATAGACAAAAACAACCTTTTTAAATACTTCCGGATCCTTGCTGGTCCAGAGGATTACAAGAGAATCACTTTTATTATAATTTTCATGGGCGTTATGAGAGTGCGCTCCTGTTTGAGCTATTAAGGATATACAAAATCCCGTTAACAGAAGTGTCAAAATCGGTTTCTTCATTATCATACTCCTTTTTAAATTTACTGTTTTAAGGTGTCTACCATTTTAAATAATAATTTTCCTACTTCAAATTAAAATATTTGGAATAAATTAAAAAAAGAATTGACATTTAAATATTATAGCCATACTTTTCCTATAGTTTTGATAGGAATTAGTTTTGACAATTGAAAAACGATAAGTAAGAGGAAATAAAATGAGCATTATAAAAGTGAATTGCATAAATGAAACCTGCCCGGTGCCGCTGGTGGAAACGCGCAAGGCTCTGCGAAAAGCAGCAGAAGGAGATACTATCGAGGTGCAGGGCACCCATTCCTCTTCTAAAAAGGAAATCCCGATGGCAGTCGAATCGATGGGATATGAATTGAAGTCAATTGAAGAAAATGATGATTATTGGACAATCAAGATACAAAAATAGAGGTCAAAATGTCTGAAAAAGCAACAATTATCTTGCATAGCGGTGATATGGATAAGGCCTACAGCGCCTTAATTATTGGTAATGGCGCTCTGGCAATGGGAATGGATGTCTCTATCTTCTTTACCTTTTGGGGATTGGAAAGATTGAAAAAGAATAAATTAGAAAGTGGTGCTCTATCAAAAATGAATTTGTTTGGTCTGGGTAAATGGTTGATCAAGCGTAAAATGAAAAAGTCAGGAGTCGCTTCTCTAAACAAACTGCTCGACAATTATCTTGAATTAGGTGGAAAAATACTGGCCTGCGATATGACCATGGATATTATGGGTATAGACAAAGAGGATCTTCGGGACGACGTAATTACTGAATATTGTGCTGTGGGCACTTATGTCCAGGAAGCCCGTGAATCAGAAGTAACATTATTTATATAAGAGGTAAATTATGGAAAATAAAAATATATATCTTGATAATTCGGCTGCAACTCGACTAGACGAGAAAGTACTGGAGGCCATGAAGCCCTTTTTATTTGAAACCTATGCTGTAGCTTCATCGGAATTTGGCTATTCGATGGGAATCAAGACTAGAGAAGCACTTGCCCAAGCTCGAGAGTGGCTTGCAAAGGATATTTCTGCTGATGCAGAAGAACTAATATTCACATCCGGAGCTACTGAATCCAGTAATATTGCAATAAAGAGCTCCGTTGAAAAACTATCTAAGAAAGAAAAGAATCACATTATTACCAGCCAAATAGAAGATTTTCCGGTTCTAAATAGCTGTAAAAAACTGGAAAATCAAGGCTTCCGGGTAACCTATCTCCCGGTTGATGAAAATGGATTTGTTGATCCGGCTCAATTGGAGAAAGCAATAACCGACCATACAATTCTGGTATCTATTCAGCATGCCAACCAGGAGATTGGCACAGTTCAGGATATAGCCAAAATCGGAAAGATCTGTAAAGAAAATGATGTGCTTTTTCACACAGATGCAACCCATACTTTTCGGAGGCTCCCAATAGATGTAAACAAATTTAATATTGACCTCGTGACTCTCTCTGCCCATACAATTCACGGCCCAAAAGGGATAGGTGGCTTGTATGTGCGAAAAGGAACTCCGCTTGCAAAATATTTTGATGGTGGTTTTCAGGAATTTGATAAGCGGCCTGGATTGGTAAATATTCCTGGGGCTGTTGGATTTGCAAAAGCAGCAGAACTGGTAACTGAAGAGGAAAATAACAAATTAACTAATTTAAGAGATCACTTAATCAATAGGATACTCGATGAAATACCAAAAACAACCCTAAATGGCCATCGAAAAAAGCGGGTACCCCAGAATGCTAATATTACATTTCATCTGGTGGAAGGGGAATCGATCACATTACATATGGATATGCGCGGTTTTTCGCTTTCGACTGGATCAGCATGTTTTAGTAATTCTTTGGAAGCCAGCCATGTAATTCTGGGAATCGGAGGTGATCATGAGCGGGCGCATGGTTCGGTTAGATTTTCACTAAGCAGATATAATACAAAAGAACAAGTCGATAGGACCGTAGATGAAATAAGTGATGTAATCCAAAAACTAAGGGATATCAGTCCTTTAAGTAATGGAAGTGAACAAAATGAACTGCAAAAAGAAAAAATATCATAGAGACTTGGCTTAAAAAACTAAGTCTCAAATAGATAAGGTTCAAATAACCAAGGAGGAATAAAATGGATTTCCCATATAGCGATAAAGTTTTAGAACATTTTAAAAATCCGCAAAATGTAGGTGAGATAGAAGATGCCGATGGCAAAGCCCAGGAAGGTAGTCCGGCCTGTGGCGATATGGTCTCGGTACATATAAAATTGGATGATGATAAAAAACATATAAAAGATATAAAATTCAAATCCTATGGTTGCGCTTCTAATATTGCTACCGGGTCG
>JAIPHI010000078.1 GCA_021735285.1 Fidelibacterota bacterium
TATCTGGTTGATAATATTTCATTAAGCTTAGTTTTGATTGTAAAATAGCCGCGTTTAAGACCGTACTGGTTAAAATTTTTCGACCTATTATAATTGTAAGCCAGAAACCAATCACCGGTAATTTTACTACTGGGGTCTATCTGGAAAATTGATTGTGGTGTATCTCCCGCATAAATAATAATTGGAAATAATAACAAAAATGTTGCAAGTTGTATTTTTTTTAACACCATCTAACCTTTCTCCTTTAAGTCGATTGCTCCAAAATCTAAATTTTAAAAAATTATATAAATAAATAATATACGAATCATTAAGCCCAGATTTTACATTTTATTCACATTTATTTCAAATCTTATTTACACTCTTAACTAAATCTTAACAATTTGAATATATTTGATCTGCTGCTTCTGAATTGCGATGACAAAAAAATATTCGTTTAAAAATAATTATTATTAAAATAGATAAAATTATCAGTTTCAAATTTTTCAATTTGGTATGAATTAAAATAATTACTGGTCAAAATGGAAATTATAAGTTAATTTTGAGTCCGGTAGATAAAATTTGTTTCTGAGGGGATAATCAGAATAAGTCGTTTTTTAATAAAGAATTGGAGTCAAATGATGAAAATCCTTTTGCTGGAAAACATTCACGAAAATGCAGAAGAATTTTTTAAAAATGAAGGCTATGCAGTCGAAACTCATTCATCCAGCCTTGAAGAAGAGGAGTTAATCAAAAATCTGCAGGATGTCCAGGTAGTTGGGATTCGCTCAAAAACAGATATAACAGAAAATGTCTTGGAAAATGCTCCTGATCTTCTAGCTGTAGGCGCTTTTTGCATTGGAACCAATCAAATAGATTTGGAGGCCTGTAGCAAAGCCGGGGTTGCTGTTTTCAATGCGCCCTATAGTAACACCCGCAGTGTTGTCGAACTTACCGTATCCAATATAATAGCTCTTTTGCGCAAGGTTTTCGACAGAAGTAAATTGATGCATAATGGACGCTGGGAAAAATCTGCTAAAGATAGCTTTGAAGTGCGCGGCAAAAAATTGGGAATTATCGGTTATGGCAATATTGGTTCCCAATTATCAGTCCTGGCTGAAGCTTTGGGTATGAAAGTATATTTTTATGATATCGACGATAAATTACCCCTGGGAAATGCTCAAAAATGCTCTTCGATGCAAAATTTATTAGAAATTTCTGATATTGTTTCAGTACATGTTGATGGCCGTGAATCCAATCATAATTTGATCGATGAAGATGAATTTGAGCAAATGAAAGATGGAGCAATTTTTATTAATGCCAGCCGGGGATTTGTAGTGAATATCAAAGCCTTGGCAAAACATCTGAAATCAGGTAAACTAAAGGGCGCAGCAATAGATGTTTACCCGGAAGAGCCTAAAGTTAAGCATACTGACTATCGAACAGTCCTGCAAAATCTTCCTAATACAATATTAACACCTCATATCGGAGGAAGTACCGAGGAAGCCCAGAGAAATATAGCAGATTTTGTTCCAACTAAGTTGAATGATTTCATCAAAATGGGAAGTACTGTAAGCAGTGTTAATTTTCCTAATTTACAATTACCGCAAATAAATGATGAGCATAGAATTGTTCATGTTCATGAGAATATACCCGGAATAATGGGAAAACTGAATAATATTTTTGCGTCTAATAATATTAATATTGAACGCCAGTTTCTAAAAACCAGAAGAAGTCTCGGTTATGTAATAACTGATATTAAAAAAGAATACAATGCAGAGATATTAGATGAAGTTAAAAATATCAAAGGCACAATAAGAGTCCGGCTGTTGTACTAAATCTCACAATCGCTATCCGGCTCAATACATTTTGTGGAAATTAAGTTTGTGGAAGCTATAAAAGTTAGGTCAATTGATAAGACTAGTTTATCTTAAATTATCTAGAATCTTACGTCTAATAAATTTATGTTAATCCTACTTTGCTTCTTATCAAGACATTTGGCAAATTGAAGACTGGTGCTGATTTCATAGGGTAAATTAAATAGATTTATATCAAAAGTCAGCTCGCCTCCTATTGATCGAAATAGCTGCGCATCATCACTTGTAATTCCAATTCCATGATCATAAAAGATTCCCCCTCTAATGCGTTTTAAATAGAACAAGCTTAGCAAGTTCCAGTCCGGATATAGAAGGGGAAATTTGTATGTACTTGTCAAACTTGTGAAATTATCAAAAATATGATAATCATAACCTCTTACAAAATATTGATCTCCTTCAAAAATATACTTATCAATTGAACGTTTTTCAAAATTCACCCCCAATTGTAAGGAATGATGAGCTAAAATTCCAGGTAAATATATACCTGCTGAGGTGGACAGATAATTATCCCCTCCCACATTAAAGGGAGTAAAATCAAGAGATAAGCGAAAATATTGACCAAAACGAGGAGCAAAATCCCGGGGCGCCTGATGGAAAAATCTCTGGAATTCAACAAAACCAGAGAAGGGATAATAATTCGCATCAGGTATATAACCTTCATATATTTCTTCAATATGTAAATATTCTGCCTGGATACCTAAGTTAATATTTGTATTCCAGACTCTTTCTGAAAAATCCAGAGGAAAAGATACGCCTCCTATCAAACGTGTTTCCCGCCATTCATTATCAGTAATTCCTGAAATATTCCGTCCCCCGTATCTTCCTTCCAGAAATAAAACAGGATAATAATATCGAAAATAACTGCGTAAAAGAGCAAAAGGACGGTCTTCATTGGGATTGTACCCAATCCCGGCTTCAGTGTGCATCGTCTGTAAGTGATTGTCAGATATAATTTTCCCAACCAATTGTGTTCCTTCAGCATAAATGCCCCAACTGTGAACATTAAATAAATTTCTTAATGGATTATAGGATTTGATAGGATAATTATTTTTAGGAATTTCATCTGCAAAAATATTATGTCCTTGCTCTTGTTCAATAACCGGTTCAAAATAATCAGTAGGTTCGGGTATTATCTCTTCTTTTTCAGCAGATAGGGAATCATTAATTAAACTGGAACATATATTATAACCTTTGGGTGTGTAATTCGAATAGAAGAGAGTTTTATTCCAAGTATCATAACCAGGATGCAAAGCGCCAAATTGTGCTGAAGTTATTTTCTCTATTTGGCCTGTTTCAATTTCTATTTTGTAAATATTGTCAACACCGCTATATGAAGATTGATATAGGATACTATTCTCATCAGAAAAAGTGGGTTCTCCAATATTTTCCGTGGAGCAATCTATTACTCGCTGAAGTTGCTTGGTTTTCAAATCATATAATGCCAGGCCCTCACCTTTTCCATTATTGTGGGCTAATACGATTCTATCCCCTGAAGGAGACCAATCTGGTCGACGAATAATATGGTTATTAAATACTTTGGTGCGACTGATTACCTTGCCCTTTGAAATACCAATTATAACTAAATAATATTCATTATTCGGAGTTGTTTCTACTGCTACAATTTCATTGCCGCCAGGATTAATAGCCGGTGATTGGAAACGGCTCTTTTGAGTTATTTTTCTCAATTCCCCGGTATTAATATCATATAACCATATTTCTGAGTAACTAACTTCAGTCCAACGCTTATGGTTGCGAGTACTTGCCCATACAATTTGTTCTCCATTGGAATGCATATATTTACCATCAGGGAATAAACAATCCGTATTGATATCAAATAGCTTCTTCTCCTTTTTATTTTTTAATAAAACTACAGAACCAGCGGATTCTAAGCCGGATTTCACAGCAATTACACCACCCTTTTTTGCTGGATATGGATGGGAGTAATTGGTCCAGACTTTTTTACCTGGATTGGGAATCTCATCCGGAGTTTTAATATCTCGTTTTGCTTGCCCTCTTTCCCAGAGACTATCAAGTTCATTCATCGTTCGCTTAAATGTTTGGCCGGAATTATAACCAGTATATTTTCTCAAACTATTGGAAAATGAATAGGGATAAAAAGGTAGCCAGGAGCTTCTGGTAATAGTTTTATTAATGGCCTTCGGACCATGATTGCGGCGTATATAAGTGGTCATAAAATATCCTAACGAATAAGGCCCAGGATAATAATTTTTATAAGATAGCAATTTGGCATTTTGGTATGAAAAATCTATATCCTCAATTAGTAAACTGCGCAAGTGCATTTCAAAATGAGGGATTCGGCCGCGTCCAAAATCCGTTAAGGTAGTCTCTGTCAAAACAGCATCTCCTTCGAAAAACCAGTAAGGTACAGATAGCCAGGGTAAAAACTGGCCATAATCTCCATAAAACCAGCTTGCAACTTTTGTAAAGTTTTGTTTAGCAGCGGCAAACTGGTTGCAGTGGCGAAATTCATGCACACTCAACATATTATACCAATTACCACAACCAATAAAATTATGATTTTGAGGACTAACATTATAGAAAACAGAACGTCGGGGAGCCAGGGTAAAAAATCCATTCGACATAACCTTTCTGTTGTATAAATATATATTTAATAAATCCGGATCAGTATTGAGAGTTTTACTATCAGGATGATAAATATATTCAAGCTTATTAGCGATCCTCATGGCGTTATTTTGAATCTCTTCAGGAAAAACTACTCGAAAATGCCGGGTCTTAATCTGTTGCCATTTCACATCAGGCGGATTTTGGCTATATAGATAAGAATTAAATATCAAGATCAACAATAGATTAATGCACGTAATTTTTCTCATTTTTTCCTCTTAATATTTTTAGGCATCCCAAAGTTATCGATTATGAATAATATTTGAAAGTTTTCAATTTTCTTCTACCACAAGGCTTTTTTATTAAAGCCTGAACAGTATTAGTTAAATTTAAGTTATTGAAAATTAAATATAATGCGAAATTTACTTTTTAATACCAGTAAATAAAATAGTTTAAAGTGATAATGATAAAAAGTATTTATACTTATAAATAATTCAACATTAACAATGATCACAATGGATCTAAGATAGCCCCCCATTACTAATAAATATTGCTTGGTATTAAATAAACTTACAACTAAATTCCTCGATTTTGTTTAATTTATAAATTTATGGAGTAAATTGATGCAAGTAGGAATCATAGGGTTACCTTTTTCAGGGAAAACAACAATTTTTTCAACATTATTAAAACACAAAGTTTCTAATGCTTACAAAAGCCGTAAAAAAACTGAGAAAGGTGTGGTCAAAGTTCCGGATGAAAGACTTGATAAATTATCTGAATTATATCAACCAGGTAAAAAAACAAATGCCACAGTAGAATATATCAAAGTACCAGGTTTTGACCAAAAAGATGAAAAGCCAAAAGCTCTCCCCGGTGAATTTATTTCCAATCTAAAAACTGTGGATACTATTCTGATGGTAGTTAGAGCTTTTGAAAATGAGCTGGCTCCGCATCCTATGCAGAGAATTAATCCTCAGGCCGATATTGAATTTATGAACTCAGAGATGCTTCTATCTGATTTGACAATAATCGAAAAACGGATGGAACGCATTGAGAAAGAATTAAGAATAAATAAGGATGAAAAGAAAAAATTGGAAATGGAAGTCCTTGAGAAATGCTACGATTTTCTTATCCAGGAAAAGCCTTTGAGGGAGATGCAAATAGCCACTCATGAAGAGAAAATACTGCGTAATTTTCAATTTCTAACTTTAAAACCAATACTCTATGTTATTAATATAGATGAAGCTGAAATTACAAGATCAAATGCAATTATTGCAGAATTCGAAGATTACCAAACAGATAGCACAGCAGTCACCGCCCTTTGTGCTGAAATAGAAAAAGAAATATCTGATCTGGACAATGATGACCAAAATTTATTTATTGATGAACTGGGAATAGAGGAACCGGCCCTGCATAATTTAATCCGCAATTCCTACGAATTATTAGGCTTAATATCCTACTTTACAGTTGGCGAGGATGAATGCCGGGCATGGACTATCAGAAATGGTTCTACAGCAAAGCAAGCAGGTGGCGCTATTCACTCAGATATTGAACGCGGTTTTATCAGAGCCAAAGTCACGGCTTATCATGATTTACTCAGCCAGGGCGGTCTGAGGAAATGCAAGGAGAGAGGCCTTCTCCGTCAGGAATCCAAAGAATATTCCGTTCAGGATGGGGATGTCATGGAATTTCAATTTAATGTTTGACCTTTTTTCTTATTGTCGGGCAATTCAATTTTATACTATTATTAATATTGTTATTTTCAAGCCATAATAAAATAACCACTAAATCATAAAAAATATAATTGATGGTATATTAAAAAGACCACCGCAGTTCTGGTGCTTTACTACGAAGCAAGATCACAACTCCGCAAAGTTGTTCATTATCAATAAATATATTAGATTTCAGATTTTAGTTCAAAGCATTTAAAAAAAATACATATATCAATCTTATCTCGGCTCTCTAAGATTTATTATGATTCCGGTTAATGGTAATAGGATAAATATTCAAGCTTGTAATTAGATAATATGAAATCAATTTTGCTCTATCAGATTTCAATTTTCAATACCTTATTACAGCGATTTTCATATAAGGTTTCTTATAAAATAATAGATATAATCTATCATAAATACCATTTAAATCTATTTTTCCCTTCAGCCTATTGAAGGCTTCAGGAAAATCCACAACTAAGGATAGTTGTGCTACATCAGATAAAACTTTTGCAAACCGTTATAACAAATACTTCCGGCATCATAATTAAATGCGTCTTGAAAATTTAGGAGTAAAACGGTTAAAAAATATTTTTCAGCGAATGTGAGCTACGATAGTTTAACTTACTGAAAAATATAATCCAAAGCTCCTAATTGAAATCACTGGTAATAATTTCAGAGCATTAAAATATTTTCAGTGAAGCGACTTAAATTTTAGCATTTAATTATCCCGCCGGCGCTTTTTTGGTTACTTTTGTGGCGAGACAAAAGTAACAGCAGGATAGAGAATATGCAGAAGATAACAGTTAAAATGTTGGAAAAAATTTATAGAGAATAAAAAAGGCTATTTCAATCTTCAGTAATCATAGCTAAATCAAAAAACATTTTCCTTTTTCTTTTTTTCCTCAGCCCATTGAGGGGCTTCGTATAAAAAACACAACTAAGGATAGTTGTGCTACAGATGAACTACCCCAAGGCAGAGCCTTGAGGAATTATTAGAATAAAAGATAATTTGTGATACTCATTCCATTAATGAATATTTTTTAAATAAGTATATTTCTGAACGCTTATCTTAAATCCCGGTCATTCCTGTATGTCTTTCTTATTTAATTATCTATTCCAGAAGATGCTATCCATTTTTTATTATTTTTTAAGTTTGGCAATCATAAAGTATCTTAGAGAGCCCTTATCTCAATCATAGCAATGCTACCAAATTTTCAATATATCTCTTAAGATACCCCCATTTAAATAATATCCCCCAAAATTTTTCATAAATATTCAATAACGATGCTGCTTTAGAGTCCTCCAGCCTTTTTATATAATTTTATGGGAATCTATACCACTTCACTCCATAACATAGTTTTATGAGGAGAAAAATATATAAATAACAATTTATTTTTATATTTTTTTAAAATAATTCTTGACAAAAACAATATTTAGGCGTATTATTGGAACAAGTGGTATAAAGTGGGATATTTTCCCATAAAATTACACCGGAAAGACAAATGATTACTTCTTTTAATGGAAATTCAGAACATAAACTTGATTCGAAAAATAGGGTTTGCATACCTGCTGATTTCCGTAAATGGGATTCTGAAGGGGATAGCCAAACATTTGTTATTACAAAAGGGTTGGGCAATTTTCTATATCTATATCCTGAACCGGAATGGGAGACTATGATCAACGATCTAATGAGTAAATTATCCCTTCATAAGCCAAAACATGCCACTTACCTAAGAACAATAACCAGTCAAGCCGAAACAGTAAAATGCGATTCAAACGGCCGCATTACAATTCCTAAATATTTAAGACAATTCGCTAAAATTAAAAAAGATGTGACCTTTATAGGGATGGTAAATAGAATCGAACTCTGGGATTCAGAGCTTTATGCTGAGCATCAACCTTCCCATCTCAGTCCTGGTGACGATTACTTTAGTGATATCGATGAAATAAACATATAATTCTGGAGTAAAAGTGAAGACCAAACACATTCCAGTGCTAGCAGATGAATCGATTCACTATTTAATCAATAAGGAATCCGGGGTCTATGTGGATTGTACTTTAGGTACTGGTGGCCATTTCACAAAAATTTCAGAGAATACAAATAAGGATGCTATATTAATTGGCCTCGATGCTGATCAAAAAGCTATCGAGTATTGTCAAAAAAATTTAGATATTCCCCAAAAACATTTTTTCATTAACACTAATTTTAAAAATCTCAAAAAATATTGTTATCGCCACGGTTATTTGGATGTAAGCGGAATTTTAATGGACCTGGGAATGTCATCTTTTGCCCTTGATGATGCAAAGAGAGGCTTTTCCTATGATAAGTCGGGTCCTCTGGATATGCGTTTTTCAAAAGATCAAAAAACCACTGCCGCAGAATTTATTAATACTGCTGAGCCAGAAGAATTACGAGAAGTTTTGCAAAAATATGGAGAAGTTAGACGACCTTCAGCTATTGTAAATGGTATTCTTGAACACAGAAGTTCCAAAAAAATTGAGACTACCACTGAATTGAAACAAATTATTGCCCGAAGAACTCCATATAGGCTCAGAAAAAAAATTCTAAGTCAGGTTTTTCAAGCCATTCGCATAAAAATAAATAATGAATTAGAAATACTGGAAAAGGCTCTTGAGCAAGCACTTCAACTTCTCGAACCAGAGGGGCGATTAGTAGTAATATCCTATCATTCATTAGAAGATAGAATTGTTAAGCATTTTTTCAAAGAAAAAGCAAAGGACTGCATCTGTCCTCCTGAATTTCCGATCTGCAAATGTGACCACCAACAAGAAGTTGAAATATTAACTAGTAGTCCCAAAACACCCTCTCAAGAAGAGATAGACAAAAATCCCAGGGCCAGAAGTGCAAAATTAAGAGTAATTGAAAAATTATAGTTATTATAATGTTAAAGAAATCAGAAAAGAGAAAGAAAATTATACTATTTGTGCTCCTAGTGGCTGCGATTCTATTCCCGGTCTTAGGTATTACTATAAAAAATTACACAACCAATCTTTTGGACGAAATTAAAAACAAAAGAGCCCAGGAACTGGCTCTCATTAATCAGAATAAAAGACTTATAAATAAAGCAAGCAGGCTGCAAAGTGCTTCTCGACTAAAGGAATACGCAGTTGAAAATTTAAATATGTACAATCCTGAACCGGAAACACTATCCATAATTATCAATCAACAATATTTAAATAATGCAAAATAACAAACCTGTAAATATTAAACTCAGAACTTTTTTCATAAGTAGTATAATGCTACTTTTCTGGATATTAATAGTATCAAAATTTTTCTTTATCCAGGTCGTAAATAATGATATCTATAAAAATGCCTGCCAAATGCAATCTCAGGATAGTGTGAAAATTGAACCCCAAAGAGGAAATTTTCTGGATCGAAATAATAATATCCTAACATCAAATATTACATTATATAATATAGGAATAAATACAACTAAAGATTCACCAAATTCAGGGTATTCTGAATTTCTTGAGCGTCATTTCAGTAAATCTAAAGAGTATTATACAAAAATTAGTGCATCTAGAGCCGGAGTAATCTGGATTGCTCGCGATACAATTTTATCCAGGGAAATAATTGATAGTCTACGATATTTCAAAGGAGCCGTGCTTGATACAAAAATTAATCGAAATTACCATACCGGAAAATCTACAGGACCTTTATTAGGCTATACAACTAATAATACCGGAATTTGTGGTCTTGAAGAAGCTCTTGAAAAACAGCTTGCTGGCAAACCAGGCTGGCAACTTGTAGAAAAAGATGGACGTGGTAACCAACGGCCTCTCTATAACCGATTATATAGAAGAGCAATCAATGGCAATCAGATCAAATTGACCATCAATCAAAATTATCAGAACATACTCTATGAAGAGATAAATCATGTCTATAAAAAATACAAAGCAGATAATGCAAAAGGTATAATTATAGATCCTCATTCCGGTGAAATTTTGGCAATGGCTTCATGTCCCTCCTTTGATCCTAATAATCGGAAAAATATTTCTCCAGAGTATTTAAAAAACAGAGTCATATCCGATATTTATGAGCCAGGTTCAACTTTCAAAATCGTTACAGCCACTGCTGCTCTGGAGAGTCAATCAGTATCACCGAAAGATACAATTCATTGTGAAGAAGGAGAAATTACTATCCAGGGGAGAACAATCCACGACCATGAACAATATCCGGCCATGACTTTTCGCGAAGTAATTAAGCATAGTAGCAATGTGGGATCCATTTTGGCTGCCCAGAAAACCGGAAAAGAACGCTTATTCAGATATACTACGAAATTCGGATTCGGCAGTGAGACCAATATCATTCTGGACAATGAGGAAGAGGGAATTTTGCCGGCCTTTCACAAATGGACGGATCTACGAACTGCTCAAATTGCAATGGGACATGGAATTGGTTGCACAGTGCTTCAACTTGCATACGCCTACGGTGCTATTGCAAACGAAGGCGATCTGATGCGTCCCGTCATAATTAAGAAAATCACATCTCCGGAAGGAAGAGTAATCCACAAAAATAGAGCGCAAGTCATCAGAAAGGTAGCCTCCAGGAAAACCATGCAAACTCTGTGTTCTATACTTAGAGATGTGGTAAGTGATGGCACTGGTATAAAAGCGGATATTCAAGGCATGTCTATAGCAGGTAAAACCGGTACAGCTCAAAAGCCAACAGCAAATGGATATAGTAACAATCAGTATATTGCTTCCTTTGCCGGGTTTTTCCCCGCTTCAAACCCTAAACTCGTGGCCATAATCGTTGTGGATAATCCAAAGGGAGCAGTGTATTATGGCGGATATGTTGCTGCACCGGCTGTCCGAAATGTATTTAAGAGAATTGTTAATGCCTCCAATGAAATGTTTTTCGACAATCATGATGAGCCCAAATATGTCCATCATAAAAAAAACAATCAGGAGCAACTAAAAAAAACCAAAGAGAGTCCCACGGACTCTCCTCAATTATTAAGTAAAATTGATCGAATCCATGCTCTGGATATAAATAAAAAGAAAAGTACTTTTGAAATGCCAAATGTTATTGGTTTCCCAGCCAGCAGCGCAATTGGTGCTTTGCAACGTTTAGGGCTAAAAGTCAAACTTAAAGGTTCCGGTAAAGTTATATCTCAATATCCAAGACAGGGCCAAAAAGTGAAAATTGGAAACACCTGTATTCTACAATTACAATCTTGAGGGATGTGTGAAAAAAACAAAAAATATATTAAAAGCACTGGATTATACTATTCTTGGAGAATTACCTGATAAAATAACCTCAATCCATAATAATTCCAAAGAGGTCAAACCGGGTAGTCTTTTCTTTGCTATCAAAGGTACAAAAGTAGATGGTCACAAATATATACCGGAAGCGATCAAAAATGGTGCTGAAGCTATTATATTAGAAGATAAACAAGATCAGTTGGAAGTTCCACAGATCATAGTCGAAGATTCCAGAAGTGCTCTGTCAAAGGTTGCCAAAAGTTTTTATGACGATCCTTCCAGTCAATTAAAGGTTGTCGGAATCACAGGCACAAATGGGAAGACTTCAGTAGTTTATATTCTCCACAAAATATTCATCTCATCAGGAATTAAGGCTGGGAAAATAGGTACTCTTGGCTATACAATTGGCCAAAACGATTTTGAATGCTCTTTAACCACCCCGGGAATAATAGAGTTGCAAAAAATATTTAAAAAAATGGTGAATAACAATGTCAAAGTAGTTGCCATGGAAGTCTCATCCCATGCTCTGGCTTTGGGAAGAGTCAATGATATAACATTTTCAGGGGCCTGTTTTACAAATCTCTCTCAAGATCATCTGGATTTTCATAAAACTATGCAAGCCTACGCGAATGCGAAAGCCAAACTCTTTTCCATGCTCAATAAAGATGGTTTTGCAATCTGTAATATTGATAGTGACTATTCTGAGATGTTCATTAAGAATTGTTCAGCCCAACTTCTCACCTATTCTTTAGCTGGAGACGCTGATTATACCTGGTCGGAAGGCACTACTTTCCATAATTCCATAGAAGGTATAGTTACAACTCCTAAAAGCAAAATAAAAATTAATGCACCACTGGCTGGTAAGTTTAACTTACAGAACGTTCTGGCAGCTGTTGCCATCTCTGATAAGCTTGCAATAACTACTAATA
>JAIPHI010000079.1 GCA_021735285.1 Fidelibacterota bacterium
AGAAAAACTAAATTGGATTATACTTTTTAGAACTAGCTAAATTTTCAAGACGTATTTCATTATAGTACCTGTAAATAAAAGAGATTAGATGGTAATTGATAAAAAGTATCTATACTTTAAGTTAGTTCAACAATATACATAAATAATGATGTATTTCAGCAGTGTTTATGATTATGATAAACTTTCCATGATCATAATTAATCTTAAAGAGCCTAATAAAGAAGGAAAAAAAGGTGATACCTATATTCAATTTTCAGCTCCATTTATAGAACAAATATTAGTGATAATAATAATTAGAATTTTCATGCCAATAGCATGAAACTTGTAAAATAATATAATTTTCTCTAATATAATATCTACAGGATAATTTTGAATTTGGAAGGAAATAAAATGATTAAAAAAAATATCGTTGTAATAGGCGGTGGATTCGCAGGCACAAATGTTGTAAAGATACTTTCGGAGAATAGGAGGCGAATCGAAAATTATAATGTCGTCTTAATCGATCGCAAAAATAATTTTGAATTTATACCCATGTTACCAGATATTTTAGGTGGCTGGTTACCACCTGAATCTATACAAACCAGTTTTATCACATTAGCCCGGGAAATGAATTTTGAGTATAGAAATGACTGCGTCAATAGAATAGATATTGATAATAGGAAAATTTATTGCGATAAAGGAACTGTAAATTATGAATATCTCGTTTTGGCAAGCGGTGTGGATGCAAATTATTTTGGAAATAAAAATGCAAAGAAAAATTGTTTGAAATTTAAAGAAGTAAGTAACATCCCGGATTTAAAACAAAGGTTGATTGAAAAAGCCAATAAATATAATCATGCTAATATTGTTATAATAGGAGGAGGATATACCGGTCTGGAAGTAGCGACTAATGCAAAATTATTTATAAAATCAAGAAATATAACAGCTAATGTTATCATAGTTGAAAAATCTGATTCTATTTTGCCAATGTTGAGTGATAGATTGAAGAAACATGCAGATAATACATTAGCACGTCGAGGAATTAAAGTTGAAACTAATGATTCGTTAAAAAAATATGATGGTAATACAGTTAAATTAAAGTCCAGCAAAATTATACAAAATGCAGTTTGTATTTGGACTGTTGGTACAAAAACCGCTG
Source organism: Fidelibacterota bacterium (assembly GCA_021735285.1). Classification (GTDB taxonomy): domain Bacteria; phylum Fidelibacterota; class UBA2242; order UBA2242; family JAFGTP01; genus JAIPHI01. The sequence continues at coordinate 1,139 of JAIPHI010000079.1, forward strand.
ATTTTGTTCATGATTTGGATATGGATAAGCTAAATGGAAGAATAAAAGTTGATCAAAATCTTTTAATAGAAGATCAAAAATGTAAAAAATGCTTTGCCATTGGCGATGTAGCCAGTTTTATAGATCCAAATACTCAAAAACCTCTGCGCATGGCAATTATGTTTGCGATAAAACAAGGCAAAATTGCTGGTAAAAATATTATAAACCTAATTTCAGATAAACCATTAAAAAAATATAAACCCAAAGATCTAGGGTATCTTATCCCCTTAGCCTTTAAAAAAGCACCAGGGAATGTTCTGGGATTTCCAGTGGGACCTAAATCAGGTTATATATTACACTATTTAATGTGTATTTATAGGGCCAGAAAAAGCAACAAATATCGTATATTAAAAACATTCCTAACCAAAAGGCTCTTCAAGCATGTAACGGATTAATTAATTATCCGTCTAAAAATATGTAGAATAGAATAAAAAGATGAGGTAATAAAATGAATAAGAAGAATAAAACGGATAAGGTGCTATTATTATTGAGGATTGTACTTGGTTTGATTTTTATTGCTCATGGATCACAAAAACTTTTGGGAATTTTTGGAGGTAGTGGAATTTCAGGAACTATTTCAATGCTGAAATCAATGGGATTCTTCCTACCTACTATTTTAGCCTGGATTTTAGCTTTATCAGAATTCTTGGGCGGTTTTGGAATTATTCTAGGAGTGTTTCCACGAGTATCATCTGCATTGATCGCTTTTGCTATGCTGGTAGCAATGGTAAAAGTTCATCTACCAAATGGTTTTTTTAATATGAATGGTGGAATAGAATTTTTTCTATTAATGATCGCTGTAGCAATCTCTATTATAATTTTGGGGGCAGGAAAATACTCTTTGTACAATAAATACTAAATCCTATTCTTGGATTCGTTTACAGAGGAATTTTTATTTTTTATTAATTTGTTAAAATATGACGAAATCGGAAATTGTTTATTCTAGGAATGACAGGAAAATGTTAGGTAACACTTAAACAGATGATAACAAGACTTCGGGATCTCTCGCACTTATATTCGAGATGACTACCTTAGAGTCTTTTTACAAGTCCCGCAAAAGAGATAATATTCATACATTGTCTTGGGAAAAATCAAGTTCAATAGTTTTAAGATCGGTTTCTAATTTTCGAGTTTTTATGCCTGCTTGCTCGAACATTATTTTAGCAGCTTTAGTTGGATCGGATTCCGCATATTTATCGGAGAGGTAAATAACTTCATTGATGCCGGATTGGATAATGGCTTTGGCGCATTCATTACAAGGAAAAAGTGCAACATATATTCGACAGTCAGCAAGATTTTTAATGCTATTTAAAATTGCATTTAATTCGGCATGACAAACAAAAGGATATTTAGTATCAAGAAAATCACCTTCTCTATCCCAGGGTAATTCCTCATCAGAGCAGCCGATGGGGAAGCCATTATATCCAACTCCAACAATTTTGTTTTGCTCATTAACAATACAGGCTCCAACCTGAGTGCTAGGGTCTTTGCTTCTTTGCGCTGACAAAAGCGAAATCCCCATGAAATATTCATCCCAACTAATGTAATCTTTTCTTTTGTTCGTCATTACCATTTCTCCCAAATTTTTGTGGCATAAAATTAATTTTTGTTAAACATTTAGTAAAGACATTTTTTGTATGGTTAGTAAAACCCAGGTAAATGGAGAACCACCCGGGTCTAGGGTAGTAAGGAATTAGAAAAAATTTATGAATAGAATTTAAAGTAAAATAAAGCAACCTTCCTTAGGTTAATTGATATTATAGATAGGAGACTATAGTTGGTATTTCTTCTACTGATTGTCCTCTATTGCAATTTGCAAATAGTATTAAGAAAAAATCCTAAGCTTACATAAATGCCCGAATCCTCATTTTTATGGACTTTCATGCGAAAATTACTGCCAAACTCCGGATATTTTCGTTTGACACGACGGACATTTGCTATTTTTCAAATTCACCTTGCTCCGACCAAACACATTCCGTTGTACGACCATCTCTCCACAGTTATGGCAATAGGTATTAGAGTCGGTAACAATATTACCAAGATATATTTGCTGAATACCATGCTTTTTTCCTATTTTCTTGGCTTTATCCATAGTTTTCATAGGTGTAGGTTTAGAATCAGTAAATTCATAATCGGGATGAAACCGGCTAATATGCCAGGGTATGTCTTTATTAACACCGGCTATGAATTGAGCGATTTTATTTAGTTCTTCATCAGAATCATTCTGATCCGGGACAATCAGAGTGGTTATCTCAATCCATATTCCTACTTCCTTCATATATTTGATAGAATCCAGAACAGGCTGCAAGCGTCCTTTACATATTTTCCTATAAAAATCATCATCAAAACTTTTAAGATCGATATTAGCCGCATCTAAATAAGGCTCGATGGTATCAATAGCCTCTTTAGTCATAAATCCATTTGTTACAAAGACATTATAAATTCCTTTTTCTTTAGCTAAACGTGCTGTATCATAAGCATATTCAAAAAAGATCGTGGGTTCAGTATATGTGTAAGCTATACTATCACAGCCTCTATTTTGCGCCATACTTACTATCTCTTCCGGGGATAAATTTTTACCTGGCAATTCAGATTTCTTATCCTCGGTAACCTGAGAAATTCGCCAATTTTGGCAAAACGAGCATTTGAAATTACAACCCATAGTGGCCATTGAAAAAGCCGCAGTTCCAGGTAAAAAATGATAAAGAGGTTTTTTTTCAATCGGATCGGAATTTGCTGCGATTGCTTTTCCATATGCTGCAGTATATAATTTTCCATCTTTATTTTGTCTAACACCACAAATCCCATAATTACCTTCTTTTATTTTACAGCGATGAGCACACAGATTACATTGAACTTCTTTATTTCCAATTTTTTCATATAACATTGCTTCTTTTTTTATTTTCACAATCAGTACACCTTTATAAATTATTAACTATCTACTTCTCATTTTTACTCTATTTAGCATAACCAATTATTCTGATAATGTCAACAATTCCTAATTTTATTTCCTGGTATCCAACTATCCCTATAACGATTTGCAAAAGTTTTGTCTGATATAGCATAACTATCCTTAGTTGTGAGTTTTCCTGAAGCCTTCAATAGGCTGAAGGAAAAAATAGATTTAACTAGTATTTGTAATAATTTATATCTATCATTTTATAAGATAACTTATTTGAAAATCGCTATAACCAAACAAAAAAAGAATTTGATAAATTATAAATTTATCAATCCTAATTTTGTAACTATCAGTCTCATATTTGGTCTAAACTTATAATGATAAAGGAGGTATTATATGAATTTAACTACTATAAATCAGCAAAAAATAAAAGCAAGAGAAACAACTGATGGTGCAGGGGCAAAAATTAGCAGAGTCTTTCCCGGTCATTCATTACGTCATATAGACCCTTTCGTTCTCCTAGATGAGTTTTTTGTAAGTGCTGAAGCAAGTTTTCCTGAACACCCTCATCGCGGCTTTGAGGCTATAACTTATATGTTAGAAGGAGCATTTCGCCATAAAGATAACCTGGGAAATGATAGTGTAGTTGCCGCTGGAGGTGCCCAACGATTTTCAGCAGGAAAAGAAATAAGACATGCTGAACTACCGGGTACGGAAAACATGAATCATGGTCTTCAACTCTGGATTAATTTGCCAGGTAAACTAAAGAATATGGAGCCCACATACCAACAAGTAGAACCCGAGGACATCCCGAAAAAGGAAGAGAATGGAGTTTATATTAGATCTATTGTATGTGAAAATTCACCTCTTACGCTTCACACAAAAGTTGAATATATCGATGTAGAAATGGATCAAGGCGCTTGGTTTGAAAAACATATTCCTGCTGAATGGAATACTATAATTTATGTTATTGATAATAATTTAATATTTGACGATCTTACATTAACTCCTGGTGAAGCAATTATTGGTGAATTTAAGAATTCATTAAAAGTTCAAGCCCCGGAAAGGAGCCGTTTTGTTCTTATAACAGGTCAGCCTCATAATGAACCGATTAGACAACGAGGTTCAATTGTAGAATGATAAACAATTGATTAATATTTTTGTTAATCATGTCATATTGCTCAGCAAAAATCTATTTCGGCAAATTCTTAAGTGAGATATTTCCCAGCTATCAAATTATCAATAATCATGCAAGATAAAGTCATAAATATATACTCTTAATGTGCTATATTCTGACTTCAGAATAGATTAGATACTATCTGAATGGATATTTTTCAAATTCAGTTTGGCCATTCGTCATTTTTCGAAAAGAAGCTATACAATGTTCCTCATATTTTTGAGCAAATCGAATTCCTAAATGATCAATATCCGGTGTATATTCTCTATCATCAAAATAGAAGACATGGGTAATACCACCTTCATCCCATTCTACAGTTTTGGCATGTTCTTTTATTTTACTAAAATCATCTGTAGGAGAATAATAACTTTGAATACGAACCGGAGGAGAATCCTGTGTATAAAAACTTACTCTTTCAAAATTAACCTGATTGGTTTCTCTATATGTTAATATAAAACATCCGGTAATGAAAAATACTATTGTAAAAAAAATTATAACAACAGATGTTGTATTGTTTTTGTTTTTGGTCATAATTTAATTGTGTTTTTACTCCTTTGTTTAATCCATTTAGCAAACTTTTTAACTTGAATTATGAATTTCTAAATTTACTCTCCAAATTTAAATTCAGATTAACCCCATCCTCAGACTTTTTAAACCCTCAAAATATATTTATTCTTAATACCAAAGTAAATAATTTTTGTAACCAACAATGAAGGATGCTTATTTATTAAAAATTAAGATAATACCCAAAGTATTAGTATTAAATCAATATCGATCTTAAAATCGATTCGTAAAGCGAATATGTATTTTTGCAGTTGAAAAGCTATCATCCTCATCAAAGGCATAATCTAATCCAATAATTCCTGCCCTGGAATTTAATCTGATTCCTACTCCAAAAGATGCCGGATAATCCCGGATAGGTTTGCCATTCTCACGGAAATAGAGATAACCTCTTTCATAAAATAAGTACAATCTGCTATACATACCTTGTAACCAACGCAATTCCAGTGTTGCCCAACCAACCCTTGTCCCGTTTAAAAAATCTTCCGGATAGCCCCGCATAGATTCTGATCCGCCAAACCAAAAATAATCTGAATAATTACTCTTCTCGCCTCTTTTCCATTTTCCCTGGAAATTGAACCCTAAATTTGCAACCATTTCTGACGTAAATTGATAATTATACTCTGAGGAAAGTTTATAATTTAAGGCCAGACTGTTTTCAGTATTACTCCGATTATTACCGATCTTAATTTTATTATCTATCATTCCCCCTGATCGAGGATTATAGAGCGCTTCCCTATTATCAAATTTTAGCCCTAACCCAAAATATTTATCAATCCGTAAACTTAAACCATAAATTTCTTGACCTGCCGGAGTAGGTAATTGACTATTATATTCACCACTTATTTGTATCTCTAAATTAGGATTAAGATGTTTACCTAAAGAAATATTTATACTCCTGGAAACAAGGATAGTATCCCGTAAGGTTTGATCAAAGTTAATCTGACCGGAATAATTAAAATGCCAGATCCAGGGGGTATAAAATTCAATATGAAATTCTTGAGAATTTTGATTTAGACGCGACCAGTTTAAGTGGAGTCTTCTCCCCTTTCCTGACAGATTAGAAAGTGCTATATCAAACTTGCCGGTAAAATATCCTGTCTCTCTTCCTTTGCCAGGCACATAGCCCGCAATCCCCTGAAAATTATTATTATTTTTCTCCTTCACAGGAAGTAATAAGCCGAACTGATTCTTTCTATTCTGCACAATATCTGCATTTCCATTTAGCTCCAAAAATTGGAGAGCATTTATCCTCCGTCTTATTCTCCTGGTAAGTCTATCACTTACTGTCTGGTTTTGATAATTTTGCAATTCTCTAACCAGATATTCCGGCTCCGTTTTTTCTAACCCACTAAAATAGAAAGTGTCGATTTTAACCTTTTCATTATAATCAAGGTCAAATTTGGGATTTAGTAAAATTGAATCGTTTTGAGTATATATATTAGTGTTTTCCAAATTTAGAATTGCAAAATAATAACCTTTCAATTTGAGATTTAACAGGATATCTCCTGTTAAATTATTATAACTTTCCTGAGTAACTTCTTGATCTTTGTATTTCTGCACTATGGTTTCAAGATCAACAACCTGCTTTTCAGTACTAATTTCAATATTCCCAAAATATGTAGAATCAGATATCTGCGATCGACCTTCCAGACATATTGAAAGGATTAGAACCAAAATCAATAATATTCTATATATAAACTTTAAAATGATCTGCAACTCCCAAAACAATTAAAAGAATGCTCTTAATTCAATATTACCCAATTGATAAAAATCATATTGAGGCTCCTTCCAACCTTCATAATTTGCCCTTAGATTAAGATGACGTCCAATTTTGTATTCTATAGATGCTCCGAAACCAAAGGTAAGTCCTTCCTTTCTTCCGTTACTCATTTCCCAGGGAATTGACGATTTTTCAGGAGTAACTTGAACCTGATCAAGTTCAACAAATGTTTCTGTTCTGCCTTTTCGTGAAAAATTATGTTCAAATTCAAATCTGATATGGGTCAGGAAAGATTCTACCTGATTTGATTCTAGTTTTTCATCATACTGGAAATTTAAAATCGTGTTTAGTTTTTTACTGTTATTAAAGCGATAGGAAAGATCATTTTCTAATTTTAAACCTGCTATATCATGATTTCTCATTGAGCTTATTTCTGACTCTCTTTGACTATTATATTTGCTCATCTCCATAACCAGTTTAATACCCATTAAAAAGGGGCCCCTATATTTTAAAGAATACTCATCACGGGAGCGTTCTTCCTGCCCTCTAACGTCCACCTCACTTATATTGTGATTGCTTTTATAGCGCATTTTTAACGAACCTCTGATTGACTTAAAATCATAATCAATATCCTGTTGAAAAAGCCTGTAATAATTAACCCAGTTGGTATCAATATTAGATAATGAAAAACGATATAGGTTAGATAACTGGTGATTGTTTTCAATTTCCTGGTCCAACCGTAAATTTGTAAAACTTGAGAATCTTGTAAAAATACTATTTTCAAAATATTGTTTCAACCTACTGCCATTATAACGAAGCTGAAACCCTGTTTTAAAATTTGTCACCGGTCTGCGAACATTAGTCGGTCTAATGCGCAATATGTAATTACCAAATTGATGGGGAACATATTCCGCATAAGTAGAATCATAAATATAATTTCCTTCGCCTTCATCCACCTCATAATATATTTTTTCCTTCTTAACTGTATATTTTTCATCTATTCTAAAGTTTGTCTGCCAGCGATAAGGTAATTTTTTTGGGCGCTGCAAAATTTGAGCCTTCATCAAGTAGTATTCAAGATTACTTTGCTTACTATTATAATACTCCTTATTACGTTTAGTCCATTGTAATGCTGCCGTAAATGTTTTCCAATCATTCAACTGCCCGGAAAATTTAATATCCTCGCCCCTGCTCTCCTCCTGCCAGACATTATTTGACAACTTATAATCATCTCGTATATGGTAAGTTACATCCCAATCAATTTTATTTTTTTTGCCTGCATCCCGGGCATGATTTCCGATCCCAATACTATTTTCATAAAATTTAAAATTATCAGCGGCAAGAGAATCATTGGTTCTGTTTTCATTGTAATGTTCATAAAAAGGGACCAGACCAAGTATATTTAATGCTGCTCTTATACTTTCCCTTGTCCATGCTTTATCCAGAGTTGGTGTCAGGTCTGTATTGATATCTTCTCGTCCATACTGAAAATTCTGAAGCCAATTATAATTCATTTGTAAATCAACATTTGTTCTACCGGTTGTATTAAATCTATCTCTAAGTTGTCCCCCTTCAAAATTGAGAGAGATATTATCCCTGTAATTATATTTTAAATTTGACTCTACGACTCTTTCTCTCTGCTCTGATTGGACATTGTTATTCCATTTCCTTTCATACTCAATACTTTTATTTCTGCCTATAGCTTGAAATCTATTGTTTTCATTACGAAAATTGCCTGCCACTTGAAATTTTCCATATTCGGTCTGGGGCGACTGATACTGGCCCTTCAAGTTTATGGCCAATCCCCTATTATCATTATCACCTTGAGCTGAAAAGGTATTTTTATCCAGATAAGAGCTGCTTATTTCTGAATTAAAGACGAGATTATCTGTCGGTTGCCATACAGTCCGGAAATGATATTGCTGCTGCTTTTGGGGTGATTTAAGAGGTTTAGCGGGCAAATAGACAGCCTCCTGTTTATCTTCATTGGATACATTTGGGTTCTTCTTATCAACATACTCAAAATAAACCAGATCCGGTGTATAATGTTTTCTATATTTGCCAGCTTCACCAACATTATAGAAAGTTGCTGAATGGGTACCTGCATTTTTCCCCACATAGACCAGTATTGAATCCTGAAAAACGTATTGTCCTGTACTATCTTCTCTAATAGTACTTTTATAAGCAGATTCTGAATTATCCCCACTCTTGCTCAGTAGTTTTCTATCTGCATCAGACAATTCTAGTTCGATAGGATTATTTTTATCATCAGATTCATTAATAAATTGGGCTGAAACCACCAGAGTATTATTCAAAAGCGAAATACGACTATTTGCCATCATTATATTTTTTTGGTACACCAGATCAGAATATTGAAAATCCACTGTAATTCTGGAATGTGAGGTAATCAATTGATCGGGAGTAAAAGTTATCTCACCGGTTGAATAATCAATTGTATAGTCGTTATTCTCCCCTCTTAAAACACCTTCCCCATTAATATAGACTTGCTCAGTTCCTGCCAAAACAATAATTGCCTCTTCCCCATTTTTACCCCGCAATTGATAGGGTCCTTGTTTACCTTCTTCTCCGGTGAATTTATTTGTATGAAATTTCCCTTTTGAAACTGCACCGGCTGCCTGGTTTTCAAAATTGCCCCGCTTACTGCTAAATTTAATTCCCTGCAATTTTCTGGAATAATTACCGTACCGCCCCTCACTTAAATTTAGATAATAATCTCCAAATGTAAATTTCTCAGAGGGCATATCGAGAGTGATAAAGACCTTATCAATTTCATTAAGTTGCTGTGTATTGCCTTCAGGCTGGATAGGGACATTCTTATCTGTTAAAGCCCCTGTAATACTGATCTCATTGATGAACTTGCCTTCCAGTTCTAGATCCAAACCGGATTGAATAGCCATTCCACTATTGGACTTTAGATTAATCCCTCGAAAGATTGTTCCTGATTTTAAAAAATCGTAACTTATATTTTCATAATTCTGTTTATCTTTTGGGAATTCATAGGATTTTTCTTCATAATTTGAGAAATCTTTCGGATTATAGACTCTTGGGGGTTGATTCAAATAAATAACACCGGGTAGATCAAGAGGTAAATAATGATAGCTACAAACAATTTTGAAGCTCTCCCCTGCTGGTGGAGAAAAATTGATAATTCCCTGTGATGATAGGATATGAATAGTATCAGGAGCAAATTTGTGAGCAGAATCTTGAAATTCTATTGTGGCCGGAATTAAAAATCGATTCTCCAGTCTTAGAGTAGTATCTCCAGGTTCTATATAGATCGTATCAGTTGCTACCTCTTGAGCAATAAGGTGGGAGGGGAAAAAGATTAGACCGAATAGACAGAAAATAGGAATTATTCTTGAAATTTGCCATCCTCCCTGTGACCGATCATATCTGATATTCTGTATATGAATATTGCACCTTCCGTATTTATAAGATAAATTAATTTATCCTTAATATAACAGCTGCTGATATTTTCTACTTGATTTAATTGATAGGGTTCCACCTTACCATCAGCCTTTCCTGATCTATTCAGTATATAAAATTCTTCTGCATCACTAATCATTACAAAATATTCCTTTTGCATACAAAATGATTTTGCTTTTAATGTATCAGGCCATGATTTGATTGTTAATGGTTTCCCATATATCGAATAAACTAATATTCGATTTTTATCAAGAATTGCAATCTCATTTTCATCTCCGAGTTGTATTTCAATGGGATCTTTCAGTGAATAATGTCCATAATCAATGCCGCCAAAACGATTAATCAATTCTTCTTCTTTGTTATAACAGATAATTTCTTTGTCCTCTTCGTCTAGAATAAAAAATTTTCCAAATCTTGAAACAGCTACATCGAGAGGATAAAAGTTTTTGCCCGATGAATACTCTCTGGGAAAAACACTCAGTAAATTCAATTGTCGATCATAGGCTACAATTCTCTGGTTATTATAATCAGCAATATAGATATTCAATCCATCAGGCGAAGAAATATTCACCGGTCTATCAAATAGTCCGGCTTCCCACCCAAATCCACCTGTAGAATTGATAATATTACCATTGGTATCGATCAAATAAAGTTCATTATTGAGCTGATCAATCGTATATATTTTATCAAACCTGGAGACATAAATTGCTTTAAAATCGGAATTTTCAGCTTCATACTCAGGTTTTAAAACCTGAATAGGTTTGACTATAGCCGACAAGAAAAGAGGAAATATTACAATAATTATTATGCAAACCAGTTTATTATTCACGGTAACTCCTTATATCTTATTTATCCCTTTAAATTAATATTTTTGAGCTTCGATAAGTATAAATAATTGTGATCCGTTACGTTTTGAAAAATTTGATGATTAGTCATATTTGTGGCTCTAATACACGAGTAATTCCGATAAATTATTTAAGACAAGTAACAATTTTTCCCAAATCCCATAATTTCCAGCATAAATATTATGAAAGAATATAAAAAGTGAATATAATTTCATAAATTTGCATCCCAATTTGGGTCTTATTTTTGATAAATAAGGAAATAGAAATAAACAGATACTATTTAGAATAAATATAAAATTGATAGGACATAATCTAAATGAGAAAAAATAATATAAGAAATATTGCTATAATAGCTCATGTTGATCATGGCAAAACCACCCTGGT
>JAIPHI010000080.1 GCA_021735285.1 Fidelibacterota bacterium
GATATTATTTAAGGATATCTTAAACTTGTTGGCTATTTTTTGATGAAATGTTTCAAGCATATCGCTTTTATCTTGAGTAGGAGGTATTCCATTTTCTCGACTTCCAAAACCATGTAGCAATTTTGGATACTGAGCTAATAATTTTGATTGGTAATAATTATTTTTTATTATATTTGCAATTTCATCGGATTGGATGTATTTCACCTTTGATAATCTCAGCTACTGGCTCTATTCTATTATTGCGGAAACTTAGAATATAGGCACAACAATTTACTCCTGGTCGTTGACCATTAAAAGATATATTGCGTGCTATCCCTTGGTAAACTGGCATTTCATAAAAATATTTTTGTAAAGTGTTTCTATTTGTATTGCCCTTCATTATCCCTTTAAGAATTGGCTGAATAGAATCGTATCCGTAGAGATCGAATCGCCTTGGTATGTTACCCATCGTGGCGTTATATTTTCTACGAAAAGATTGATATTCGCGCGAACTATTATTTATATAATAATCAGTAATAATAATCATACTATCCAACAGACTTCTGTTTTGTCTGAGTTTTTCAATATTGTTCCAATCGGCATTTCCCAATACCCGGGCATAGATATTGTAATAATCCAATTGAGATATGATCATCTCCAGATTATTTGATTTAACAGGCGCAAATACCGCATCAATAGTATTAATTTTATCATCAAATTCTGTGGGATCAGGAATTTCAAATTCAGTTGAATCCATGAGACCGGTGACTGTCAGCACATTTTTGGTATTTAGTAAATACATCTTGTCATTATGATATACTTCATAATGCTCAGAATCAGCAGGGAATATCTGGAAACCAGCATGGGTTAACCAGCTGCTATCTTTTGACATTACTATATGAAGACTATCCCGCAATACCTCTACTTTTTGATTCAGATTCTTTTCTGCAATCTCCACTCCGATTTTTCTTATATCATTGAAATGGTATTCTAAATTATCAGGCGTTCCGGAATACCATTTTTGAGTCAATAATTTTATTCCGCCTTTATCAACTGTTTTACTGAAAGCATCTGTCATCTCCGTACCAAAGTCACCCCCTGGTGAAAGAGTAAATAAAGTTTTAGTCTGAGTCTCTTCAATACAATATTTACCAAGAAAACGACCAAGATTATCAAAATCGACGTTAGCCTGAAAACCACATCCTCCCAGTTCTGTGATTCTACTATTCGTCGCCGTCGGTGTAATAAAAGGTAGCCGGGCTTGATTTGCTACTCCGCCTACACCGATCGTATTTTCACTGCTTAAAGGGCCGAAAATAGCTTTAACTTTTGGATTTTCCACCAATATTTGAGCCTGTTTAACGGATCTAATAAAATCCCCCTGGTTGTCCATGATTATTGCAGCAATATTAAAATTTTCGTGAGATTTCATTTCATCGATGGCAAATTTCACACCATTTAAAATCGGTTCCGCCACTTCAGATCGGGGGCCTGATAATGGCAAAATAACCCCAATATAGATTTTTTCTTTATGGACTTCTTCAAGGTATTTACGAGTCTGCTTATATTGTTGGGCTAGAAATTTATTGTTTTTTCTATATTGGTAAGCTGCTAGAAGATATTTATTGGCATTCCATGATTGATTGCGCTCGTGATATTTTTCAGCCAGTTTCAGCATTATATAAGGTTTATAAAAATCATCGTCTATCGTCTCTTTTAACTTTTCTAGCTGATTGATTGTAATAAAAATGTCCACGAGAGTATTCATTTCTTCGATACATTTCTGAGCTAATTGAGGATCATCGAACTGTTTCACGACTTGTAAATAATAGAGAAGGGATTGAGAGTAATCTTTCTGATTAAATAGAGCCCGAGCAATACTATACCGGATATCATCTAAATAGCTGGAATTAGTGAATTTCGTCTCAAATTCATAACCCAGAGAGAGGGCTCGACTAATTTTTCCTAATCTTAAGTTAGTTTTTACCAGCATCATATGGCTGGCAATTTTATACTTATTTTCCTTGATTGGAACTGCGTTGATGGTCTGGAAGTTTGTTAGAGCCTTGAAAAATTTATGCTCTCTATAATTTTGTACTCCTTCCATAAAGTTCAGATATAAGCTGTCTGTCTTCTGTTTGAGGACAGATGTTTTTAGAGAATCGTAAAAGGCCTTTAGCGAATCCAATTCTTTTTGATTTAGCAGAAGGGTTGAATCCACAGTCTGAAATAAGGAGTCCCGGCGGCTAATATCAGGTATGGTATCCTGAATGGAAAGTGAATCAAATTCGGCCAGCTTCTTTTCAAAATCCTGGCTAACTAGAGTGCTTGATAGGATAAATATAATTATAAATAAATACTTGATAAAATGTTTTCTGGCTGGTTCCATTTGAGCTCCACGTCTAGTTGGATATTGATAGTCTTATTCCCATTCAATAGTTCCGGGGGGTTTAGAAGTTATGTCGTAAACAACTCTATTGATACCCTGGATTTCATTGACAATTCTATTTGATACTCTGGCCAGCAGCTCAGCCGGTAGCTTTGACCAATCGGCAGTCATACCATCACTACTGTTGACAGCGCGCAGAGCTACTACGTTTTCGTAAGTTCTTTGGTCGCCCATGACCCCCACAGTCTTGACGGGAATTAGCACTACAAAAGCCTGCCAAACTCTGTCATATTCTCCGGATTTCCTTAATTCTTTGATAAATATATTATCAGCTTTCTTTAATAAATCTAATTTCTCTTGTGTAATTTCACCCGGAATTCTTACTCCCAGACCAGGTCCGGGAAAAGGATGTCGGCCAAGAATAAATTGATTTATTCCCAATTCTCTGCCAATAGCCCGGACTTCATCCTTAAATAAACTATTAAAGGGTTCGATCAATTTCAATTTCATACGTTCTGGTAAGCCCCCCACGTTGTGATGACTCTTAATCACTTCTGATTTACCTTTTACCGAGCGACTCTCAATTACATCCGGATAAAGTGTGCCTTGAGCCAGAAAATCAAAATCCTGATGCCTTTCTGTAATCTTTTCGAAAACTTCGATAAATACATTCCCAATAATTTTCCGTTTTTCTTCAGGATCAGTAACACCTTCCAATGCTCGCAGGAATCTGACTGAATAATCATGCATCTCTACGGGAATATTAAGTTTATCCTGCAGTTGTTTGACGACTTTATCATCTTCATTCAGCCGTAAAAGGCCATTATTAATAAAAACGGCAGTACAATTTTTTCCCAGAGCTCGGTCAAGAAGGACAGCCATTACAGAGGAATCAACCCCTCCGCTTAAGGCCATTAATACTTTTTTATCCCCAACAGCTTTTCTAATTTCACTAATTTTATTATCGATGAAATGTTGAGGCGTCCAATTTTTACTTAATCCGGCAATGATGGTTAAAAAATTATCCAGAATTGTCATGCCGTCGATTGTATGCTCTACCTCGGGATGGAATTGAATTCCGTAGATTTTTTTATCATCATTTACCAATGCTGCAGGAGCACGGTTCTCCGATTCTGATATGATTTCAAAACCCTTTGGTAATTGGTCTATATGGTCGCCATGACTCATCCAGACCTGAGTTCCGGATTTTACTCCGGTAAATAATTTATGATTTTTATTAAATTGGAGTTTACTTTTACCATATTCTCTTTTTTTACCGGAGTGAATTTTACCATCAAAGTGACGGGCAATTAGTTGGAGCCCGTAACATATTCCCAGAATTGGTATATCGAGATCAAGAATGTTTTTATCAATGTCAGGGGCTTTGTTTTCTATTACACTGGCCGGCCCACCAGAAAGGACCAGAGCGGAAACTGATTTTTGTTTGATTTCTTTAGCCGTGATATCAGGAAGAACGATTTCTGAATAAACCGAGAGTTCGCGGATTCTGCGAGCAATTAACTGGGTGTATTGTGAACCAAAATCTATTATCCACACTTTGTCAATTTTATTCATAAAAGCGAAATCTCCGGGATTTTCTTTTTCAAGGACTCCATATATTTATAATTTGTCAGATCAAATTGAATGGGGGTGATAGAGATATGACGTTCCTTAACTGCTCTATCATCGATTTCAATATCTTCCTTGATTGGTGATTTAGAACCCCCCAACCAATAATAAGCACGATTTTTCAAGTCTATGCGTTTTTCAAATTCTTCAGCAAAAGGTGACATGCCCTGACGTGTAATTGTCACTCCTTTGATATCTTGATACTCTTTAACATTGGGTACATTGATATTTAAGAGTGTCTTTTGCGGCAGAGCAAGATTGGGAAGTGTCTCTACCATTTTAACTGCAAACTTAGCTGCCGGTGCAAAGTTGGGATTTGTATAAGTAGTAAGAGAAATTGCAAATGATGGAAAACCTAAAATAGTGCCTTCTGTAGCGGCCGAGACTGTACCTGAATAAATCACATTAATTCCTGTATTAGAGCCAAGGTTAATACCTGATACTATCATATCCGGCTCAGTATCTAATAATTCATTGATGGCTATTTTAATGCAGTCAGCAGGGGTTCCTGATACAGAATAGCCACACCAGCGATCCTCTTTTTTAAACTCTGCAACGCGTAATGGATCGGAGAGGGTAATAGCGTGTCCGACAGCGCTTCTTTCTATTGAGGGGGCAACTACCGAGACGTTAGCAATTTTTTGAAGTTCCATAATAAGAGCATCAATACCCGGGGCATTGATGCCATCATCATTAGAAACTAATATATGAGGTTTATTTTGATCCATAGAAAAAATCCAAAATGTCGATTAATGTTTGCTTCATTTCTTCTCTACCAACTATCATGTCAGCAAACCCTTTTTCTTTGATAAAATTGGAACGCTGAAATCCTTCCGGAAGATCTTTATTAATTGTTTGTTTGATAACACGAGGCCCGGCAAAACCAATTAAAGCACCAGGTTCAGCAATATTGATATCTCCCAGCATTGCATAGCTGGCGGTTGTGCCCCCTGTAGTAGGGTCAGCCATAATGGAGATATACAAGCCTCCTGTCTTGTCAAATTGGGCCAGTTTTGCGCTTGTTTTAGCCATCTGCATTAAGGATAAAATACCTTCCATCATACGGGCTCCACCTGAGGATGAAACTATGATCAAAGGTAAGTTCTCTTTACGAGCCCTGTCAATTGCTCTGGCGATTTTTTCACCTAATGCTGAGCCCATACTACCTCCGATAAAGCGGAAATCCATTACGCAGAGCACAATATCATAACCATCCATTTCACCAACAACAGTTTTAACAGCACTCTTTTGATTGGTTTTTTTCTGATATTTTTTCAGCTGGTCTTTGTATTTTTTTTGAGCCTGAAATTTTAGAGGATCAGCAGATTTAATATTTTGATTAAACTCAGTATAATTATCGAGTAAGATATCAATGTAATCATCAGCGGGGATTCGAAAGTGATAGCGGCAGTTTGGGCACACCCCTTTATTCTTCTTGAGTTCTTTTTTATACAGTATTTCCGAGCATTTTCTACATTTTATCCAGAGCCCTTCCGGCACATCTTTTTTCTTTTGTTGACTAGAAACCTTTTTCTTTTTCCTTCTAAACCAAGCAGACATATTTATTCCATTTGTTTTTGGTTATTTTTTTTCTTGAGTTCCTGGTTTCCATTTTTTGGCTTCAAAATTTGTCAAATATTGGGGCTCGAGTTCCGGACTATCTTGCTTTATTAGTTGGTCATAATTTTTATATCCAATTTGACAGGCATAACGAGCGTCCGGCATTACTGTTTGAAAAGTACCATTTTGATCGAACTTTTTAAATTTATAGTCACCATAATAATTTTTTATATCAGGATGAGATTGTAAAACCTCTTCTACAGTAGCATAATCTACATCAGGAGAAAGCTCGGTAGGTTCACTTTGTGATCTAATAGAGAAGTAAATATGATTTCTATGGGATCTGATAAAAAGCAAATTAGTACCATCATCACCCATACACATTGCATGCAATATGGTAAATGTGGGGATGGGTAAGAGGGGAAGATTGTGAGGAAAAGCAATTCCTTTTGCAGTACTTAATCCAATCCGCAAGCCAGTAAAAGAACCGGGACCAATATTAATAGCTATGGCAGAGAGTTGCTCAAATTTTAAATTGGCTTTATCCATAATAGTACTGATAAAAGTGGACAGCTTCTGATTGTGGGCAGCTTTTCCTATCTCTGATTTATATTTTATAAGGGTCTCATCTTGAGTAAGCGCCACGCTACATTTTTTTGAGGCTGTATCAATTCCCAATATATATTTTTTACTCATATTAAATTTTCTTACAATACATTCAATGAAAAACTATGAATAGCATTTATGGTTTGAGAATTTAACTCAAATTTTTCATCATATCAATCATAATATGGGTCAGAATTGTCTATAAAGGAAATCTCACCTGGCTCTTTCCTTGAGCTCATTTAAATCTTTCTGTTCTATATTGGATTGGTCAGGAATCGACAAAGTAAAGGCCCGCCAGTTTTTTCTCTTAAAATCTTGTTTGATCTCAATTTTAATTGTGGAAGGAGGAAGAATTTCTTCAATCATCTCTGCCCATTCTATGAGTGTGATGCCTTGACTGTAAAGATATTCTTCAATACCAATATCAATCCATCCCCGAATATTATGTTCCCGATAGCAGTCGATATGATAGACAGGAAATTTTCCATTATATTCATTAATCAATGTGAATGTCGGGCTGCCAACATCTTCCTCGACTCCCAATTGTTCACAAATACCTGTTATCAAAGTTGTTTTACCGGCGGCCAAATCTCCAATAAAGGCTATTATATCGCCCGGAGCCAGAAGCTTTGCTAATTTATTGCCTAATTTGGTAGTTTCCCTTTCTGAGTTAGTAATGATTTGCTTCTTCAAATTAGGTTAACCTTTTGGTGTGAGTTCAATAACTGGTAATATCATCTCCTCTAAAGAGATACCCCCATGCTGAAATGTATTATGATATTGATTTTTATATTTATTATATTCTGTAGGATAAACAAAATAAAAGTCTTCTTTGGAAATGAGATAATTGGTGTTCACATCAAAGCTGGGTAATTTATATTTTTCCGGATCTTTAATCACCAAAGCCTGTTTGGGGGAGGCATTAAGATTAGTTCCATATTTAAAGCGAACATTTGGAGAAGTATCTCTATCGCCTTTAATCTTGACATCATTCATGACCCGGATGCTACCATGGTCAGTCGTTAAAACGACTTTGAAATCATATTTACTTATTTTTTTCAAGAGGGAAAATATCCATGATCTTTTAAACCAGGTTCGGACTACAGAACGGTAGCTGGCTTCATCCGGGACAACCTCTTTTAAAAATTCAGAATCAGAACGCCGGTGAGCTAAAATATCGACAAAATTGATTACTAAAGTGATTAAATTTTGGTTTAGATATGTTTTAATCTGCTTGTTAGTTCTCCAACCTTTATCTGAATTAATCACTTTGATGTATTTGTGACTTGTAACGGATAGGAGACCGGCTTTCTTTAGTTGGTCTTTAAGTAAATCCGGTTCATAGTAGTTCATAGTTTTGTCGTCGTCATTCCAAATATCAGAATAATTTTGATGAATTTCTGAGGGATATTTACCACTAAAAATGGCGTTTCTAGAAAAAGGTGTTGCAGAAGGTAAAATTGAAAAATAGTAGTCTATATCAATATCAAAATAGTCATATAAAAGAGGAGCGAAAGTTAGCCATTGATCAAGCCGCATACAATCGATAACAATAAAAAGCACTTTCTGTGCATTTTTAAGTTGATTGATAACATAGTCTTCCATTATATCATTGGATAATGTGGGGCGAAAATGTTTATCTTCATCTAGCCATTTTTGATATTTGTTCTCGATAAATTTTCCGAACTCTACATTGCAATTTTTTTTCTGTTCTTGGAGCATATCATTCATACCGAGGTCCGGATGATCATCAAATTCTACTTCATACTCAGCCAGTTTTTGATTAATATCGATCCAGTCTTCATAATTAAGATCTTCATAAAGACGACTTGATATTTCTCTGAATTCCTTCATATAGCTTCGAGAAATATGTTCTGAGGATATTTTTTCTCTTTCCAGAATTTGTTTACAAGCCATTAAGATTTGGCTGGGATTAACCGGCTTGGTTAAATAATCACTGATTTTACGGCCAATAGCTTTTTCCATTAGACTCTCTTCTTCATTCTTGGTAATCATCACGATTGGGAGGGCTGAATTTTCTTGTTTTATTTTTTCTATTGTTTCTAAGCCGCTCATGCCAGGCATCATTTCATCCACAAGGGCGAGATCAAAATTTCCATTTTCAATCTTATTTACAGCGTCTTTTCCATTAGTTGCGGTTTCTACATCAAAGCCTTTGCTTTTTAGAAATAGAACATGCGATTTCAATAGTTCTATTTCATCGTCAACCCATAATATTTTATTTTTTTTCAAACTCATCTATTTCTCCATTTTCATTGCAAAATAATATATCTTATACTGGGGACATATCAAAATGTTCATTCCAAAAAAGTTCATGTATGATTGAATGTTTTCTTTCAAATTTTGCAATGCATTTTTTCTATAAATCTATTATATCTTCAGCATCAAGATAGAATCTATAATAATGATTCGTAAGCTATTCGATTAAAAGTATATAATGTTCCTTTATTTGGCTCTCTAAGATACTTTATGATTGCAAAGCTTGAAAAAGTAATAAAAAATGGATAGCATTTTCTGGAATAGATAATTACAATAAGAAAGACATACATGAATGGCCGGGATATAAGATAAGCGTTCCGAAATATACTTATTAAGAAATTCATTAATTACAAGAGTATCATAGATTCTTTTTTATTCTAATAATTCCTCAAGGCTCTGCCTTGGGTAGTTCATCTGTAGCACAACTATCCTTAGTTGTGTTTTTTATCCGAAGGCCCTCAACGGGCTGAGGAAAAAAAAGAAAAAGGAAAATGTTTTTTGATTTATCAGCTATGATTACTGAAGATTGAAATAGCCTTTTTTATTCTCTATAAATTTTTTCCAACATTTTAACTGTTATCCTCTGCATATTCTCTATTCTGCTGTTACTTTTGTTTCGCCACAAAAGTAACCAAAAAAGCGCCGGCGGGATAATTAAATGCTAAAATTTAAGTCGCTTCACTGAAAATATTTTAATATTCTGAAATTATTGCCAGTGATTTCAATTGGGAGATTTGGATTATATTTTTTAGTAAATTAAACAATCGCACCTCATATCCGCTGAAAAATATTTTTTAACCGTTTTACTCCTAAATTTTCAAGACGCATTTAATTATAATGCCGGAAGTATTAATAAGATATTGAAAATTGAAATCTGATAGAGCAAAAATGATTTCATTTCATCTAATTAAAAGCCTGAATATATATTCAATTACTATTAACCATAATAAATTTTAGAGAGACCTCTATTTGAAAATTACAGTTATTTAATAAATAAATCAGGAAATATGTTAACAAAAAAGACTTTCCTATTCCATAGCTTTTAATTAGATTTTACTTAACGAAGGTAAGGAGATAAAAATGAATATTAAATGTCAATTTGCAGTGCTTTTTGTTTCTGATATTGAAAAGTCGAAGGAGTTTTACACCAAGGTCCTGGGATTGAGTATAAAAATGGATATGGGGGATAATGTAATTTTTGAAAATGGGATTGCACTCTGGCAGGTTCCGGAGGGACATATAATTTATGATAAAATCACTAATAAAAATGACAAAAAGAAGAATCAAAAGAGTTTTGAACTATATCTCGAGGCGGAAGATATTGAATCTATAAATCATAAATTACAGGACAATGGGGTGAGATTTTTTCATGATTTACGGGAGGAACCGTGGGGACAGAAGACAGTCCGTTTGTATGATCCTGATGAAAATTTGATTGAAATTGGAGAATCACTTCCGACTTTTCTTCAGCGTATGGATTAAAATTAAGGCCAGCGAAGATACATACAATCCCAACAGAGTTATTAATTATAACCAAAAGGTCTAATATGAAATTTAAAAAGTTCGGTCAAAAGTATGTAATAAGGATAGAAAAAGGCGAAGAAATCATAGCTACTCTGGAAAAATTTTGCCAGAAAGAAAATATAAAAGCAGGCTCGATTATAGGAATAGGGGCTGCTGGTGAATTGGAGATAGGTCATTTTGAAGCAGCGACAAAGGAATATCATTCTAAAAAATTTGAAGGTGACCTGGAGATTGCTCCTCTTGCTGGTAATATTTCTACTAAAGACGGCGAGGTCTATCTTCATATCCATGCGAATATAAGTGATGCCGAACTCAAGTCCTATAGTGGCCATCTGAATTCGGCAATCGTTAGTGCAACTTTTGAATGCATTATCAAAAAGTTTGAGGGCCAAATAGGCAGAAAGTTCAGCCCTGAAATTGGTTTGAATCTTTTTGATTTAGAGTAAGTGAAGCCGCATAGAATTTGGCAATTTCCCTTAACTCTAATTCCTAAAAAAAGTGAATTCTCTTTTATTAAATAGTCACAATCAAGTTAGGATATAGTAAAATTAAGATAAGATTACAAAATACAATTTCCGACGAATCCGGTTAAATTGGTAGTTTTAAAATAGATGACATTGTTTTATACTTAATAAAATATCTTACAATTATTTCATTTGTAAAGAACTCGAACTGTTTGTTGAATTTTCGGATTACTTTTTAAGAAGTACTTCCTATCTTCTTTATATAATTTTGAGTTGGAGAAAAATATTTGTAATTTTATTTCATTATGATACAATGGCTTAATATGATTATAGTAGTTGTAGTACAATCTATCCAGTCTATTCCAAATATGATATGATTGTATTCTAATTTTGAAAATATGGGAAAACTAAGTGTTTGTAGATTACGCAAAAGTAAAGGTTAAATCGGGTAAGGGCGGAAATGGAGTTGTAGCTTTCAGAAAAGAGAAGCATGTCCCCAAAGGTGGTCCTGCTGGCGGTCACGGAGGACGGGGAGGCGATGTTTTTGTGCGGGCTGATTCATCCTTATGGACTTTGCAGGATGTAAAATATCGCAAAAAGTATGCGGCTGAGAATGGAAAAGATGGGGGAGGCAGAAAAAAGACCGGCAGAGATGGAAAATCTGTTACGATCGATGTGCCTCTGGGAACCGTAATCAAAGACCAGGAAAATGAGCAGGTTTTAGCTGACCTATGTGAAGATGATGAAATAGTGAAAATAGCTGCAGGTGGTAAAGGCGGCCTTGGCAATTCTGCTTTTGCAACATCTACCAATAGAGCTCCCAGAAAAGCTACTTCCGGTCAACCGGGAGAAGTAAAAAATTTAATCTTCGAATTGAAAATACCTTCTGATGTTGGTTTAGTGGGATTACCAAATGCAGGGAAATCGACTTTAATATCAAGATTATCAAATGCTCAACCTAAGATAGCAGAATATCCTTTTACCACTCTAACTCCCAACCGAGGAATAGTAAAATACGGCGCTTATCATAGTTTTTTAATGGCTGATATCCCGGGTTTGATTGAAGGTGCTCATCAGGGGAAAGGGTTGGGACATCGTTTCCTAAGACATCTGGAACGCACGAAAATTCTTGTGTTTCTGATTGAAATTACCGAGGAAAATCCTGAAAAAACATATGATCTTTTGAATAATGAATTAAATCAACATCTTGATATTTTTCATGATAAACCCCGATTAATGGTATTCTCGAAAAATGATATTGTAGATGATGATAAAAAAGTAGAATTTAACAAAGATATTCCATATCTGTCCATATCAGCTGTGACCGGAGACGGGCTGGAACAATTTATTGACCGTGTGGTTGAACTACTTGGAGATGAAAAGAATGGATAAGACCACTCTTGCTTTAAAATTATTATCGGTAGAATCGTTAGGTCCAAGGAGAGCCTTAATTCTCACCTCTGAAT
>JAIPHI010000001.1 GCA_021735285.1 Fidelibacterota bacterium
TATTTTCTGCGGAGCAAAGGACTCTGAATATATTTTTATTATCTTGAGATTATAGCGATTTGCAAAAGTTTTGTCTGATGTAGCATAACTATCCTTAGTTGTAGATTTTCCTGAAGCCTTCAATAGGCTGAAAGGAAAAATAGATATAAATAGTATTTATGACAAATTATAGCTACTATTTTATAAGAGAACTTATATGAAAATCGTTATATATCCGGATGGTCAGTATAATTAGCAGTAATAAGTATAAGCCGGTTTGGAGATTAATTATGATTTTTATTTTGAAATAACATCCTTAAAAAATAACTTTGAAAAGTTACAATCAAAATACGATCGGAAAATCGAGGTGCAGAGCTATGACTAGAAAGCCTATATTCTGGGTTATTTTTATTATCCTCTTTATTGGAAGTGTACTTTTCAGCATAAACTATTTCTCCAGGGCTTACCCTATTGTCAATTTAGATTTGCAAATGGATCGCACAGAAGCTCTTGATGAGGCCAGCAAATTAGCTTTACAATATGATTGGGGCCCGAAGGATTTTGAACAGGCTTCTGTATTTAATCTGCATAGTAAAGTGCAAAATTTCGTTGAACTTGAGCAGGGGGGCACTGAGGCATTTAGCAAAATGTTGGCCGGTAGTTTATATGCTCCCTATATCTGGCAAGTACGACATTATAAAGAGAATAAAGCCAATGAAACTATGATCCGCTTCACTCCGGAGGGCAGACCTTATGGATTTCGAGAAAAACTACCCGAAGATAAACCGGGGGCCAGTTTAACCTCGGATTCTGCTTTAGCCATAGCCCGGACGATGGCAGGCAACAATTGGGGTGTTAATTTAGATGATTATAATCTTGTTGAGAGGTCGCATGAAGTCAAGCCTGGGGGCCGGACTGATCATAGCTTTGTTTATGAAAGACGAGATACAACTATTGGGAAAGGTAAATATCGGCTCCGTTTAAAAGTTAGTGGTAATAAATTTACAGAATTGACCCATTTTGTAAAAGTTCCGGAGGCTTTTTCACGCCGTTATAGTCAAATGCGCTCAGCCAATCAAACTCTTTATACTGTGGCGATGGTAGCGATGATAGTTTTCTATCTGATTGGGGGGTGTATAATTGGTTTATTCATTTTAATGAAACAGAATTGGGTAATCTGGCGTAAAGCCTTGCTCTGGGGTGGTCTTATAGCACTATTCCAAGTTTTGGCTCAGATCAATCAATGGCCCTTATTGTGGATGGATTATGATACGGCTCTATCAGCACAAGGTTTTGTTATTCAACAAATTATTCAGCTGGTGATAATATTTATAGCAGAGGGACTTTTACTCAGTATAACTTTTATGGCGGCGGAAAGTCTGACCAGAAAAGCTTTTCCTGAACATGTTCAGTTGTGGCAGGTGTGGAAACCGAAGGTCGCCAGTTCGCCGGGCATTTTTGGACGTACAATTGGGGGCTATTTAGCCGTTGGAATATTCCTCGCCTTTGATATCGGGCTTTACTTTTTTGCTACTCATATCTTAGGGTGGTGGGTGCCTTCAGATACATTATTTGAACCCAATGTTTTGGCCACCTATTTTCCTTGGCTATCATCGATTGCAATTTCTTTGCATGCAGGCTTTTGGGAAGAGTGTCTTTTTCGGGCAGTACCCATTGCTGGGGCTGCTCTTCTAGGGGAGAGATTCGGCAAAAAGAGACTCTGGATTATAGGCGCCTTTATTGTTCAGGCTTTAATTTTTGGTGCTGCTCACGCATCATATCCCATGCAGCCCTCATATGCGCGTTTAGTTGAACTCATTATACCCTCAATTGGATTTGGATTAATTTATTTACATTTAGGCCTTTTACCGGCAATTATTCTCCACTATGTTTTTGATGTAGTGCATATTTCAATGCCATTATTTGCAGCATCTACTGCCGGCATTTGGGTTGATAGACTGATAGTAATTCTTCTAACATTAATTCCTCTTTTAATTGTAATCTGGCGTAGATTACAAGTTGGCAAGTTTAATAAAATACCTGATTGGGCTTACAATGCTTCCTGGCAGCCTGCTGAGGAGAAAGATGAAAAAATAGCAGCTCAAGAAATAGAAGAAAAATTTAATATTACTGCGGGTAATAAGAGATATTTATATATTTTATTTACCGGAATAGTTGGTTTATTAATCTGGGTATTTACTATGAATTTTGATAATATGGCACCTAGAATCGAAACTACACGCCAAGAAGCAAAAAATATAGCCATAGATTCTCTATCTAGACAAGGAGTCGAGCTCACTGACTCGATCCGCGTTCTTGCTTATTTACAAACTCCTCATGGTAAGGATGATCGCTTTATCTGGCAGGAGGAAGGAAAGCAAACTTACAAACAATTGCTGGGTAAATATCTCTCTACTCCTGTTTGGCAGGTTAGATTCGCTCAATTTGAAGGCAATGTGGCAGCCAGAGCAGAGGAATACAGAATTTATGTTAAATCCGGAAAAGTTCTCAATGTAGAACACAAATTACCGGAATCCTATCCAGGTGCCGAATTGACAGAAGATTCAGCCCAGGCCAGGGCCTATTCTGTAATAGAAAAAAGAACTGATTTGGATCCGAATAAATTGAAAAAAGTAGGAGCTAAACCTTCGGACTTGCCGGAGCGCAAGGATTGGTTATTTGAATTTGCGGATACTTTAAACTATAATCTGTCAAGCGGAGAGCCCCGGATTGTGATAAAATTAGCGGGTTCGGAAGTAGTGAATGCGTACAGGAAGGTACATATACCCGAAGACTGGCAGAGGGAACAACGCAGCCAGAATAATCAGAGACAAATAATAATGATTCTGTGTGGTATTATTCTTTTTATACTGTTAGCGATCGGTGCTATAAAAGCGCTAATTCGCTGGAGCCGCAATAACTTTGCGACAAAAGAATTTTTAATCTTTCTCATCTTTATATTTTTTCTGGGGCTGGCGAAATTTTTAAATTCCTTACCCGGATTGATGGCTAATTTTGAAACCTCACAACCATTTAGTAACCAGCTGTTTATGATGACTGTATTACCTGTCATTGGAATCCTACTTATGGCTGCTGCCGTGGCGTTAATCAATGGTTTAATAAAAGTCTGGAAACCTGAACAGAAAAATAATTTGGAACCTGTCGCGATTCTGAGTGGATTTTTCACCGGATTTTTAATCGCAGGAATAGGAGCTCTGCTGGAATATATTTTAGGCCCGAACCTAAATCCATTGTGGGCTGATTATGCAGCTTTGAATAGTTATTTACCATTCCTGGCAACAGGGCTGAATCCTATCCAGAGCTTTATTATAAACTCTACATTATTAATATTGATTTTTACTGCTATTAGCAGATTCACAGTGAACTGGACAAAAAGGAGACTGCTTTTTGCCTTTATAATTCTGGTGGTGATTCTTGTTGTGAAGGGCTTGAATCTTGAAACTATTCCTTTTTGGATAATTTCAGGTTTGGTTGTAGGAGTAATATATCTTGTCATTTATATAGTTTTTGTAAGATATAGACTTGATTTAATTCCTTTAATAGTGGGCGGCTCCACAATTCTTCATATTATGCAGCAGCTGGTTTTTAATGCCTATCCGACTGCTATCATAGGTAATCTAATTGCCATTCTACTAATTACTTTGATTGCAATCTACTGGAGTAAAAAATTAGCATAAAAAATGTTTTCTAATATTACTAAGGCTTTTTAAAAATCAAATATAAGATTTAACGTTAATTAATGATAAGGAGGGCGAATTATGACTAATTTTATTTCTGGAAATGGGAAAATACTACTATCTATTATAATTTTCCTGATTGGGATCAATCTTTATGGTGGTTCTCTGGACTACCTGAATGATCTACCACCCCTCATTGATAGGGACCTGTTTTTTGGTGATCCGAAAATTGCGGGAGCCAAAATTTCACCTGATGGTAAATATATCTCTTTTCTTAAACCTTATAAGGATGTGAGGAATATATATGTCAAGAAAAGAGGAGAACCATTTGAAGAGGCCAAACCGGTTACAGCTGATGATCGGCCGGTCTCTGGATATTTCTGGAGTCAGGACAGCCGTTATATTCTTTATGTTCAGGATAAAGGTGGCAATGAAAATTTCCATGTTTATGCAGTTGACCCTACTGCTGAACCGAATTCAGAGACTGGTGTCCCCCAGGCCAAGGATTTAACGCCTCTGGAAGCAGTTCGGGCCACAATCTACTCGGTGCCGGAAAACACCCCTGATAAAATTATGATTGGTTTAAATCAGCGGGATCCTTCCTATCATGATGTTTATGAAGTAAGTATTTCAACAGGAAAGCGGGAACAAATTTTTAAAAACACACAAAATATCTCCGATTATACTTTTGATTTAAAAGGCAATCTGCGGCTCGCCTCCAGAGAAACTGAAGATGGTGGAACTGAAATTTTAAGAAATAATGATGGGAAGTTTGAACGCATTTATAAATGTGGATTTGAGGAAAGATGTTATGCTTATCGGTTTCACAAAAATAATGAAAAAGTATATTTTGTAACTAATAAAGGCGAAAAAGTGGACCTGACCCGCCTCACATTGTTGGACCCTGAAACCGGTGAAACCGAATTGGTTGAATATGACCCCCAAAATGAAGTCGATTTTGGAGGAGCCCTTTTTGATGATCGAACCGAGGAATTAATCGCAACGATGTATGTTGGGAATCGGAAACGTATTTATCCTAAAAATGAGGAATTCAAAGATGATGTGAATTTTTTGAAGAAGAAACTTCCGGATGGAGAATTGTCAATTAGTTCTACTAGTGAAGATATGCAATATTATTTGGTTAGTGTCTCCCGCGATATTGATCCGGGCTCAGTTTATTTATATGATCGGAAACAAGAATCTGTAAAACTTCTATACAAGTCCAGACCGGCATTAGAAAGTAAAAATCTTGCTCATATGAAGGCCTTAAGTTATAAGGCTCGTGATGGTATGGAGATTCCTGCTTATTTGACTCTTCCCAGAGGTGTCAGACATAAAAATTTACCGGTTGTAATGCTGATTCATGGTGGCCCCTGGTCACGGGATAGCTGGGGATATGATCCTTATGCCCAGTTTCTTGCCAACCGTGGATATGCTGTTTTTCAGCCTAACTTCCGGGGCTCTTCAGGTTTTGGCAAAGAATTCCTGAACGCTGGGAATAAAGAGTGGGGGACCGGTTATATGCAACATGATATTTCAGATGGTGTTAAATATCTAATAGAAGCAGGTTATGCCGATCCGGAAAAAGTTGCCATCTTTGGCGGTTCATATGGAGGCTATGCTACTCTTGCCGGTTTGACTTTTACCCCTGAACTTTACACTGCTGGAATATCTTATGTCGGCCCTTCCAATTTATTGACGCTGTTGAACTCTTTACCACCTTATTGGGAACCTGTCAAGAAAATGTTTTATAAAAGAGTTGGCAATCCCAATACTGAAGAAGGTAAAAAACAATTAAAAAAGCAATCTCCTCTCTTTTCAGCCGATAATATTGACGATCCATTGCTTGTAATCCAGGGGGCTAATGATCCTCGAGTTAAGAAACAAGAATCTGATCAGATTGTAGTTGCCGCCCGTGAAAAAGGTTTGGATGTAGCTTATCTGGTAGCACCTAATGAAGGTCATGGCTTTAGGCAGCTGGATAATCGCTTAGTGGTAGCTGCTGCAATGGAAAAATTCCTTGCCAAGCAACTGGGTGGCAGATATCAGGAAAAAGTTTCTGATAACATCCGGCAAAGATGGGAGGAACTCAGAGTTAATGTTGATTCAGTTGAAATGCCGGATACATCTTTTATCCAGGGTGAGGCTAAGGCTGATTTTCCGGATATTGATCCTGATAAACTAAAATCCTATACTGCTATCTATAAGCAAATAGTGGATAACCAGGGCCGGGAGATCACCCTTGATTTTGATAGGGAGATTAAAAAGTCCAGATTGAAAGGTGCAGACACCTGGCTGGTAATCAAAAACACTGAAACTCCAGGTGGTTCTTCAGTTGATTCATTTTACTTAAGTGGTAAAGATTGTCTCCCTGTGAAGCGCATAATCGTACAAAGAGGAATGGAGATAGTTGTAAAATTTGAAGAGGGACAAATCACAGGTACAATGGAAATGGGCCCCCGTACAAATGAAATTGATATCAAACCTGAGGAAAAGGTCCTTGGTCTTCCCGATGTGCTAGCAATGACAATGAAAATTGCTCCTGATTTCAAAGCCCAGTTCGGCGCTCTCAATTTAATGCGCCAAAATGTTCAACAAAATATGATGGAAGTGGTCGGGCAGGAAAAGGTGAAAGTTCCTGCTGGCAGCTTTAATGCTTATAAAGTAGAAATTAAACCCATTAATGGAGGTGAGGGTAAACAGACTCTTTTTCTCACTGTAGATGAGCCTCATATTGTCCTAAAATCAATTGAAAATTTGCCTTCAAGAATGGGCGGTGGGACCGTGATTTCCGAATTAAAATCAACCAGTTTAATGGAGTAAGAATCAATAAAACCTGGTAGGTTTTGAAAACCTGCCAGGTTTATATGTATTAATTCTACTTTTATATCTTATCAATAATATTATGAAGATTATTTTTAATTTCTCTAAAATATTTTTCATCATCACTTAATATATCTCCCAGTTCATAGGTCTCTATTTTTGGATTTAAACGGCTGATTGCAGAAGAGCTGAGAGTTACGGCTATCTTAAAGTGAATGTTTTGCATATAATTGATGATCTCAATGGGAAAAATATTATCAAATACCTGTTCGACTCGCGAGTTGAAAAAAGAGTAATCTGTTTTTTCCCGCGGATGAGGTTTAATATAGATAGCAAATTGCTGACTTAATTGATCAACTATTTCCTCATATATATCTAATTTTTTCTCTTCACTAATAACAAGATCTTCTGAAAAAGGTTGAGTAATCAGGAGTGCAGAATTTTTAAGGGTGGCTTGGAGAGAGGTCTGATCTAAAAAGATTTTAACCAGTTTGCTTCTAATATTTTTAGGAATATTTTTTGTATATCTAGTTTTATTAAAATAAGATCCTTTATGTCTGATTGATGAAGGCAGCATTTGTGGTCTTTTTACAAAAATATTTTTTATGCGAGGATTTCTACCATAAGGGGGGTAAATACCATGCAATTTTTTTAAAATACTGGCAAAGCTGAAATGAATGCTAGCATAATTTCCAATGCCTTCCTCAAGCAAGTAGAGATTATCGAAGTTGGTAACGATATATTGTGATAAAAATTGTCCGTCATTATATAAAAATATATCGCTGGTTTTAAGAGGTTTGATATACAAGCGTTCACTAAATAAATTTCTTAGATGTTTTTTATAAAACAGGAGTCTGATTATTTTTTTTAAAGGATTACGAGGCATGTTTTTATCTTTTAGGTTATTGTCATCAATAGCTAGAGCCTTTTCGGTAAAACGGTATTGGTTGTTGATTTTTTTGGCTAACTGCCTATAGCCCGAAAATCGATTGCAAATGTATATATAATTTTTATTTTGAAAGTAGTAGCTCAGGATTAAAGAAGTCAGAACATGTTCAGTATTATAACATATAAAAGCATTAGGAGCGGAATTTGTCAGGATTTCTTGGAGCTTGTTTGTAGTCATTAATTTTATTTTTAGTATTGGATTATTAAGCGGATTGATTAATTTAAATTAATAAAAACCGCTTCAATGAGCAAATTAAGTTAAGAAATAATTACAATTTATAAAAATAAGTATTGTTGGCTTTTTGATTCTTTCAATCTCTTCCATTTTTAGCATCCTTTCTTTTTCCTCCATGTTTATTTTTATGGAGGTAATTTAGTTAGGTGCTAGGATTTTATCTTGCAAATTCTAATAACTATTATGCAAAGATCTCTATTTTTATCTTGCAATCTGCTAGGTTTCTAATTTGCAAAAAACAGAAAAATTAATCCGACGAAAGCTTATTTTTTTTTAAATTGGTAAGAGATGATTATAATTTTAGAGATTTAGGCTTAAATGAAAAAAAAGATGCCTGTTATTTCATTTATTATTCCAGTTTATAATAGTTCCCCATGGATCAAAGAAGTGGTAGACTCGATTTTTACTCAGGGTTATGAACGGGAAAATTTGGAAATCATACTCATCGATGATAAATCTCAGGACCATTCACTGGCAATATTAGAAGCATTACAGGCGGAAGCAGCAAATACAATCAAACTAATCAAACATGAGCACAACAAAGGCCTTTCTGTGGCAAGAAATTCTGGTATTAAAGCAGCACAGGGAGATATTTTTGTCTTTCTTGATTCGGATATTTCGCTTGCCCCTGGTTTTATTACAGAAACTTTGAGAATATTTAAAAATGAATCTATAAAAGGAGTTGTTGGCAAAACATTTCCCGCTGAGGAGGTTAATTATGATAAATTCCAGAAATACCTATATGAAGCTCCAAGGGGGGCTCGACATCTTGAAAGCTTGAGTAAAGTTCCCTACTATTATTTTTTGTATAATATGGCTTCTATAAGAAGCACAGTGGTTCAAAATACAGGGCTATTTGATCCTGATATTAAAGAATATGGCGGAGAGGATACAGAATATGCCTTTCGAATGGCTCAGCAGTTTCCGGAGGGATTATATTTTAGTCCTGATCTCAAAGGATACCATCATCATTATAGGAGTCTTGATGATGCTCTCCAATTATATAAAATATATGGCCGGGTAAATGTACCTTATATTATTGAAAAGCATCCGGAAATGAAGTCTATATATTATTATGATTATTTGCAAGGCCCCTTACATAAAAGAATAACAGGTCATATCATAAAGAGCACAATATTTAGAAGTTTTTTGATAATGTTATATAATATTATTCCTGGGCCGCTATGTTTTGGTATAATTCGTTTGCTTTTAGCTGCGGCTATGTTGGAAGGGCTTGATTCTCGTCAATAAAAAGTATTAATTTGGTTGCTGATCAAAATAACGCGCCACATTAAGAACATCAGCAACATAACGAGAGCTATTATTATATCTTCTTAAGGCCCGTTTTTGCGCATAAATGTGAGGTGACCAGCCATGATTTTGGAGGAAGTTGCCTACACTCAAAATGGCATCAGGAAAAGTAAACAGATCAATCTTTCCATTCTTATCCCCGTCAACCGCATATTTGGCATAACTGGAAGGTAAAAATTGCGGATATCCAAATGCACCGGCATAAGAACCGGTTAGACTTCGTGCTTCTATTTGACCTTTTCTGGCTAGTTTTAAGAGAATTGCCAATTCTTTTCTGGCTCGATTAGCTTTTCTTTTTGCATAGTTTGTATAGTACTCTTTAATATATTCTCTTTTATGATTTGGCATGTAGTGATATTTTTGTTCTACATGCTTTTTTAGTTCTTCTAAGGCAAATTCCTGATCTGCCATTGCTAGCGAGATGAGAATATTTAGAGTTGAATGTTTACCGGACTGACTACCGAACTTGGTTTCTACATAAAGTACAGCACAGATTGACTCTTTATCAACACCGTACATGTTCCATGCCTTCTCAAAGTATTCGGAATACTCGTTTATAAAATGATGTAAATTGTATTTATGAAACTTTGTCTCAGTCCTTTTCGTTGTTTCTACTGAAGAGTAAGAAGGTAGTTTGTGTTTGTTAATAAGCACGTTTGGATAGTATTCAATGCGCGTATCACTGAACAAAGTATCCAAATAGGATGCCGATAAGCCTTCTTTTACAAGATAGTGCTTGAGGGGCTGAAATGTTTTATTTTGAGTAATTGCCGCAGGGCTCTTATTTTGAGAAGTATGATTTCTTATCGGTATTAAAAGAGTTATTGTAAAAATAATACCGGTAATTATTGATATTGTTATTTTATTTTTTAATTTCATATTCGAATTTAATTTAAACCTTAAATTTGATTAACTAAAGAATAGATAAATATATTGATATGTTTTTATAATATAAGTGCCGAAAGTCACATTGTCAATTAATGCCTGGGATTTTAACGAAATAAAATATCTTTGTCAAGTAAATTATCCTTTCTTTTATAATTCTTAACACATTTTATTAACGTTTTGCTTATAATCTATTTAGAAGCTGGCATAAATAAAGAAATATATTTTATAAATTTATTTGTTTTTTTTGATCTGATTGGATAATTCTTCATGATTTTTGTCGAGCATATTTAAAATGTTCATAAATTTCTAAAAAATCATTATGCCGTTTATGTAATTTATAATCATTATTGATCTTTTCTTCTTCAGCTTCCAACATAATTAGGCTGTAAGATTCTTTAATTTTGATAAATGTTTTCTTTAGTTTTGATGAAATGGATTTTAGTTCATCGTCCATTTTTATGGCCCCCTTTTTATACAATATTAAAAATTCATTAAAAAGGGAATCTACCTCATTCCATTTCTTCTTAATTTCTTGATGATCCATTATATTATTCCTTATCTCTTAAAATTAAATTTGTTACAAAATCAGTTCATTTATAATTGAATACATTTGTTTAGAGTGAATATTAAGTTGTAGGTTACAATTCAACTTTATGAATTATTACTCTTTAACATTAAATTTGTAGAATAAAAAGTGTAAATGAGGTATAGTGAACAAAAAAGATTTATCAATCGGATTTTTTGATTCGGGCCTGGGTGGTTTGAGTGTTCTCCAGGATGCTATCAAAATATTGCCTCATGAAAATTATATATATTTCGGTGATTCCATCAATGCTCCTTATGGGGATAAATCTTTCAGTCAGGTGTGGGAATTAACATATAAAAATGTCCAATTCTTACAGAATCAAGGTGTCAAAGCAATTGTGATTGCATGTAATACTGCAACCAGTGTGGCTATTAATAAATTAAGAAGTAGATTCGATATTCCAATTATTGGCATGGAACCAGCCATCAAACCTGCTGCAAACATTAAAAATGAGGACGGAAAAATATTGCTTTTAGCCACAAAAATGACTTTGCAGGAAAATAAGTTGAAGGATTTGGTGGGAGATTTAGATCTGCATGACCACTTAATTAAAGTGGCAGCTTCAGAGATGGTGATTTTGATAGAAAGCGGCAATTTTACCATTACCCAAGCCAGGCGGGTTGTTGAAAAATATTTAGCTGGTTATGATTTTTCAAAAATAGATTGTATTGTTTTGGGGTGCACTCACTTTGTGTTTTATAAACAGATAATTGCCGAAGTAGTAAACCACAGAAGCAAAATCATAGATGGTAATTGGGGCACTGTTAAAAATTTGAAGAGTAGATTGCAAAATTTAGACCTGCTCAAGAAGGAAAGTAACCAAACTCAAAAAATAAAGTTTTACAATTCTGATAAAAATATTAGTGAAGAGCAATGTAGGAAGATCCTTAAAAATAGTGAATTCTAAAAAATAGAGGTTAGAATGATAAATTATATATGGTTTGGAATGATTGTAATCTCTGTAATAGTTGGAGCCATTACCGGTAATTTAGAAGCTGTTACCAATGCAGCAGTGAAAAGTGCAGGCACCGCTGTGGAAATCGCTATCGGTCTGATCGGTATTATGGCTCTTTGGCTGGGCATCATGAATATTGCTAAAAAAAGTGGTTTAATTAAGTTGCTATCCAGAGCAATCAAACCGCTTTCAAAATTGCTGTTTCCTAATATTCCGGAAGATCATGATGCAATCGGCTCTATTTTAATGAATATATCCGCTAATTGGCTGGGTCTCGGCAATGCGGCTACCCCCCTTGGCTTGAAAGCTATGCAAGAACTTGATGAACTCAATCCATCTCAAGATACTGCTTCCAATGCGATGGTTACTTTTTTGGCTATAAATACTGCCAGTATAACCTTTATTCCAATGACGATTATAGGGATTAGAACAGAACTGGGAGCCACAAATCCATTTGAGATTATAAGTACCAGTATTTTTGCTTCCGGTTGTGCCTGTATTTCAGCTGTATTTGCTGCTAAACTTTTACAAAGACTGCCAGCTTTCAGAAAAAACGATCCAGATGCGTTTATAGAAAAGGAAGTGAAGAATGACTGATACTTTGACAACAGTAGCCGATACTGTTCAGGCAGCAGCCAGTTCAGGTTCCTCAGGAGCCCCCCTATTCATTACGATTATGAAGGGCGTTTCCCTGTATGCTATTCCGATGGTACTCTTGTTAGTGCCGGTTATAGGGATTATTAAAAAGGTCAAAGTCTATGAAGTCTTTACAGAAGGTGCAAAGGACGGATTTAAAACTGCTATCAAAATTATTCCCTATCTGGTGGCCATGTTAGTTGCTATCGGAATGTTTAGGGCGTCAGGTGCAATGGATTTTCTGGTTTCTCTCCTTTCACCCCTGACAAATGCGATTGGTATGCCTGCCGAAGTGCTTCCAGCTGCTTTGATGCGCCCCCTATCAGGAAGCGGGACGCTGGGGATTGTTACTGATCTGATCAAACAGCATGGTGCTGACTCGTTAATTGGCAGAATTGCTTCAACAATGTTTGGTTCTACGGAAACAACTTTTTATGTTTTAGCTGTATATTTCGGGTCGGTAGGGATCAGTAAGTCCCGGCATGCAGTGCTTGCCGGTTTAATTGGTGATGTAGTAGGACTGCTTGCTGCTGTTTTTATTTGCCGCTTCGTTTTTCTTTAATAGAATGTATCTAACTATTTGACATTCATATTTCAAAGTGCTTATAATAAAGAGTTGTTCTGACTTTAGAAATTATATTTAAGCTTTGAAAAAGTTGGAATCGATCACCAGACTTTTTTCTCATCAGTGTAATGCTCGTCATGTGAAGTTTAGTTTTTTGGTTTAATATTGATAGTCTTGTAAAAAGTTGCTTTAAAAAAGGATTAATCAATTGTTTAATGTTGTTCTAAATTCAAAGCTCCTGATCCTGTAGAAAATAGAAAGAGACCAAATTTGAACCTTGAGATCAATGGAAACGGGAAACATTCTGAATTGAGAATTAATAATTTTGAAT
The DNA here is from genome assembly GCA_021735285.1 of Fidelibacterota bacterium. Taxonomy (GTDB): domain Bacteria; phylum Fidelibacterota; class UBA2242; order UBA2242; family JAFGTP01; genus JAIPHI01. Next base: position 12,956 of record JAIPHI010000001.1, read on the forward strand.
TATGGATCGGTTGAGTGGGAATGTTGTATAGTGGCAAAGTGGTAAAGTGGTATAGTGGCAAAGTGGTAAAGTGGTAGAGTAGACGTAAAAGAATATTCCTTGCTTCCGATCTATTAGAATGAGCCAATATAATAAAATTAAAAAACTACAAAATCAGAGGACAAAATGGATAGCTTACCCTAGAAACAAAAGACCACTTCGCCACATCACCACTTTGCAACTCGACTAAATACGGTTTCCAAAATTGTAGTATTCCTGTCTCTTTTTAGAATCTGCTTGTTATTTATAAGTCAGGTTATATTTTCAATTATAGTATTGTCTTTATTTGGATTAAACAATATTAAGAAAATTACGAGTTAGGGAGTTCTGAAATTGGGCTATGATAAGATCTTGATAATAAGTAGTTTTGCATCGTTTATACATTGTGATCTATACTTTTTACGAGGCCATCAGTCTAATTTATTTAGAAAATAACTAGGACTAACATATGTTTAATAGCTGGTTTCATATTCGGTTTTTAGCTAAATATTTCGACAAAAACCTAAAGGGCATTGTTTTTGAAAAACCTTTCACCTATAAAAAGCAGGAATTGGATATTCCATTCCTGGAGAATATAAACTTTCGCAGCTTTAGATTTACCACCCGCTCACCTTTACCAATGTTCACTCTGGAACAAAACCGACCTAAGCCCAACCAAAAAGTTGATGTCTTTAGTGACATCGAAGGTTTGCGATTGGAAGGGGTGAAATGGCATTATGATGATAGATTCATGCTATTCTATTTATCATCGGGTGAATATTTGCTCTTCCAAATTTTTGGACCCAATGGTAATGTTTATTATCTGGATGAGAATTATGAATTTAAAAGCCGCTTTGTTGAGAAAGGAAGAAAAGTTATACCTGAGATCTCCAGTTTTACCAATAGTCAAAAATTAATGCTAAACAAAAAAGATTATCAGAGTATAATTAACTCAAATACTGATAAATCTGTTACTAATCTGATCAAAAGTAAATTTCCCTTCTCAATTTACCAAAATGAATTAATCGATGAAATTTGTTATAGAGCTGCTATCGAAGCCAGGGAATTGGTAGCCAATCTGAGCCAGCTGAAAAGAGAGGAACTATACTCAGTTTTTCAAGAAATACTGACAGAAATTGCAAATCAGAATTATAGAATATTTGATTGTGAGCCTCCAATATTTGCTTTTTTTAAACTAACATCTATTGATGCTCAGGCAGAAAAATATAGTGATATAATTCGAGCCACTGAGCAGTTCATCCGTTATTATTTTGGGTGGTATAATTTTTCCGAGAGAAAGAAAGATTTAAAAAGCAAACTGGAAAAATATCAAAATCTTCTGGGAAGGAAAATTTTCAAACAGGAAGAAAGTCTGGAAAATTTCCCCACTTCACTGGAATATAGAAAAAAAGCCGATACATTATTGGCCAATAAACATAATTTAGATGATCACATCAAACAGGTTGTTCTACCTGATGTGCATAATCCTTCGGAGAATTTAAATATTGATTTAGATCCCGAATTAACAATTGCAGCAAATGCTAATAAATTATATGAAAAATCAAAACGGGTAGATAGTTCGAAGGAGGAGCTAAAAAAAGAGTATGAAGAAAATAAAAAAACACTAAGCAAGGTCAAAAATTATTTAGAGCAAATTGATGAGGTTGATACCAGGGAAAAGCTAAAAAAGATGCGAAAAACCATTCCTGAAAGATATCTGGCTACTATAAGTGAGCAAGGGGAGGAGAAAAGCAGGCCTTATCGATATTTCACTTTCAAAGGTTGGGAAGTTCTGGTAGGCAAGAGTGCCAGGAAAAATGATGAATTGACCTTTCAAGTCGCTAATAAAAATGATTTCTGGCTCCATGCTCAGAAGATGACAGGTTCGCACGTCATAGTCCGCAATCCCGAAAAAAAAGAGAGTTTGCCAGAACCTGTATTGCGCCGAGCAGCTGGTATTGCAGCTCATTTTAGCAAAGGTAAACATGCACGGGCTGTGCCTGTTGTATATACAAAAAAGAAATATGTCTGGACAAGTAAAAAACTGCCTCCGGGTAAAGTAAGATTCCAATATGAAAGTATGATAGTAGCCCGGCCTTTCAATCCGGCTGCACAAAGTCCTAATTTTTAGTCAGACTTTGATCATGCAGAGACAAATTCAAGGGCATTAAATATCAAGGGCATTAAATATTAAGCAATATAAAAAGTAAGGGCTTATGATAAAAATATGAGTATCATATTTTGGTTTTTATTCTCATAATTATTAATATAACTGGCAATAAAAAGGAGGTTCTATATGTCAGGTAATAAAACAATCTTGAAGGATATTTGTGTAATATTATTAGCAATTTTGATCACGAATACTTTGTCTGCAAAAAATAGTATAATGCTTGAAAATTGGTTGAAAGCCGGTCCCTTGGAGATTAAGGAGCCTGTATTTAGTGATGAGACTGATTTGCGAGGAAATGTTTGGGATCTAGCTGATATGCTAGAATTCGATTATCTTGATATTCAAAACATTGAACCGGATCCGAATTCAAAGATAAATTGGTTTAATAATCAGCCCGTTAACTGGAAGATAACAACAGCCAATCCGGATGGTATAATTCAACTCTCATCCAACTCAAGTAATAGATCCGAGGTCACTTATCTTATTAATTATCTTCAATCCGAGCGCTGGATAAAAGGAGATTTATCTATTAAATCAAAATTGCCGGTAAAAGTATGGGTTGACGATCAAGAAGTGATAAAGAAAGATTCACTTGATACCAGAAGTAGTGCAAAAGCAGAGGCAAAGACAAGTGTTAAATTGGAGAAGGGCATCCATAAAGTAGTGATAAAATTATGTAAACCTGGAAATTATCGGGAGGATGTACAATTTACAGCTTCTTTGGAGATGGATGATAAATATCAAGTATCTATCAATACTTTCGTGGAACCATTTGAATATATGGATATCGAGCATCTATTGTATGTACCAAAAGTTGAAAAAGTCGCTATTTCCGCTGAGGGGAATTTATTTGCAGTGCAGAAAAAACATATTAAAAATTCGGGCAATACTGAAAGTTGGATAGAGATTCGAAACTATGCTGATGGTTCATTGATGCAAACCTATCGAGGTGGGATGAACCTGAAAAATTTTAAATGGGCTCCTCAAGGAGATAAATTTGCTTACACTACAAAGGAAGATGAAAAAAGCAGTATTTGGCAATACAATATAGAATCCGGGAAAACAACTAGGATAGTTGAAGATATTGAAAAACTTGATAGTTACCAATGGACTAAAGATGGTGAAAATTTGATCTATAGTGTCAAGTTTAAGCATCCGGAGGAAAAAACAGGGGTTAGAAGGGTGAAAAGTCTGGAAGATAGACAACCTGCTAATAGATATGATCATTACCTTTATAGAGTTAATATAAAGAAAGGTTATAAACAAAGATTGACTGCAGGGAAATTGTCAACAAAATTGGATGCTTTAAGCCCGGATGGGGAAAAATTAATTTTTAGCAGGCATCATATCGATTATGACAAACGGCCTTTTAGTTATAACACACATTATGTTTTGAATCTGAAGGATTTAACTATCGATTCACTATTTACTACCCGCTGGATGAATACAATCCAATGGTCGCCTGAGGGTGATAAATTATTAATCACAGGTGGGCCATCGATGTTTAATAGAGCGGGTGTCAATCTACCTAAAGGAGAAGTCCCTAATGAATATGATACTCAGGCTTATATTTATGATCTAAGTAGTTCAAAAGTGAAACCTATCTCACTCTCCTTTGCACCTTCGATTAATAAAGGTCAGTGGATTGAGAATGACAAAATAATTTTTCTTGCGCTCGACCGCTCTCAGGTAAATCTTTTTGAATATAATGTTTCGAAAAATACATATGTAGGTATTGAGTCGAATATCGAATCAATCGAGGATTTGGACTTTGCACAACAAAACAACAATAATGGAATTTATTATGGTACCAGCGCCAATTCACCAATTAAGATCAATAAATTAAAATTTGGCTGGCGAGGCGCGAACGAACTATTGCTCGATCCTATGCAGAAGTATTACAAGAATGTTGAGCTTAGTCGGATAAAGAGGTGGACCTTTAACAATAAAGATGGCATCGAAATTGAAGGACGTGTATATTATCCGCCTGAATTTGACAGGACTAAAAAATATCCATGTATTGTTTACTATTATGGAGGGACAAGTCCGGTTTCCAGAAGTTTTGACGGGCGCTATCCAAAAAATTATTGGGCGGCTAACGGCTATATAGTATATGTGATGCAACCCAGTGGGGCTACTGGTTTTGGCCAGGAATTTTCCGCCAAACATGTTAATGAATGGGGCTCGATTGTTCCCGAAGAGATCATCAGGGGCGTGCAAAAATTCATTGATGGTCACCCTTTTGTTGATAAAAACAAATTAGGTTGTATAGGTGCTTCTTATGGTGGCTTTACTACAGAAGAGTTGATCACCCGCACAGATATGTTTTCTGCTGCTGTCTCGCATGCTGGCATAAGTTCAATTCCCGGATATTGGGGTGAAGGTTACTGGGGCTATGAATATGGTGCTGTTGCGAATGCTACCAAATATCCCTGGAGAGACACTGACTTTTTTATTGATAATAGCGCCTATTTTGATGCCGAAAAAATCGAAACGCCCCTTTTATTAACCCATGGTACTGATGATCATAATGTTCCTCCCGGTCAGAGTATTCAGCTTTATACAGCTTTAAAAATTTTAGGTAAAGAGGTAGAATTAATTGAATGTACCGATCAAAGACATTGGATTATGGAACCCAAGCAGCGCGAAAAATGGACCAAGTCGATTGTGGCCTGGTTTGATAAATGGTTGAAAGCCCAACCTGAATGGTGGAATGATCTTTATTAATAGTCGATTTTACCATTTATCTATCAATGATTTCTCAGGAACATTGATCTGTCATATAAATAACTAACAATATAGATTATAAAAATCATAGGATTGCCATTATTTGTTAATTGGCACGCAAGGTAAAGTTTTGAAATTTTTCTTGTTCAAAGCTAATTATTAAGATAAATTAGTCAGTTCTAATACAGGAGGAATATTAAAGAAGTCTATGGAAATACAAGGAATACAAATATCTGAGCTGGCGATAAAATATGATACTCCTTTCTATGTTTACAATCTCAATCGGATGAAGGAAAATGTATCAGAAATAAAACGGGCTTTTGGAGCTGATAAAGGTCGCTGTAAAATATTTTACGCAATGAAAGCGAATTCTCATCCGGTGCTCCTTAATATTATAAAAAAGTTCGATATAGGAATAGATGCTGTCAGCCCGTTAGAGGTGAAAGTGGCTTTAAATGCAGGTATAGCGCCTGATGAAATCCTTTATACCGGCAATTACGAAAGCACAGAGGATCTGGAATATGTCTTTAATAATGGTGTGAAAATCAATCTTGATAGCACAAGTTCTCTTGATAAATTACTACAGATTGGAATTCCGGAGATGATCAGTTTTCGCATTAATCCCGGACAGGGAGCCGGAAAATATGATCATATTACTACCGGTGGTGAAAAAGCAAAATTCGGAATACCAATTGAGAAAGCCCTTCAGGCTTATGAAAGAGCACAAAATGCAGGCGTGAAAAAATTCGGCATCCATACCTTTCTGGGCTCAGGCATACTTGATGAAGATCATTTCCAGGAAGTTGTAGAGTTACTGGCCGAAGAAGCCGGAGAAATAAGGTCCAAACTGGGTATTAAATTTGACTTCTTTGATATAGGAGGAGGATTTGGAATTAATTACCATAAAGAGAATAAAAAATTTGATATAAATACCTGTGCTGAAAAAGTTTATGGTAAATTTGATGAGTTGATGAGAAAGTATGATTTAGGTGATCCGCAGCTCTATATCGAGCCGGGCAGATATATTGTGGGTGATACAGGCTATTTGGTGACAGAAGTAACCAGTATCAAAGATAGCTTTAAAAAATATGTTGGAATTAATGCTGGCTTTAATATATTAATACGGCCCGCTCTCTATGGGGCGGAACATTCTATTGAGGTAGATGGTAAAGAAAAGATGAAAAAGTCAGAAAAAGTTGATATTTGTGGCCAAATCTGTGAAAATACAGATATTTTTACAAGAGATAGAGAACTACCTCACATAGAAGAAAATGACTTGTTAATATTTAAACAAGCAGGAGCCTATGCAAATGTAATGTCAATGCCCTATAACATGCGGATGAGAACAGCAGAAGTTGGGATTTTGGATGGAGAAGATAAACTAATCACCCGTGCTGAAAATTTAGATGATTTTTATAATAGAATTTTAGTTAATGAAATGTGAATTTGTAATGTCGAATAATGGAAGCATATTAAATACTGAAGTTTTGGTCTTGAATAAGGCCTATGAGCCCCTCGATATATGTAATGTGCGACGGGCTATTGTTATGGTCTTTCTGGAAAAGGCTGAACCTGTTGTTCATATGGGGGAAGTCCTAAGAAGTGTGAGGGAGGAATACCCTATTCCCAGTGTGATCCGGGTGCATAGATATATTTCTCCGGTTAGAGATGCTGTGGTATTAAACAAAAAAAATATTTTTAGAAGAGATAACCATACCTGTCAATATTGTGGCGCGAAAAATAAAGAATTGACAATTGATCATATAAAGCCCAAAGTGAAGGGTGGTAAAGATACCTGGGAAAATCTTGTTACAGCCTGCCACGCATGTAATAATAAAAAAGGCGACCAGGATTTAAAAACAGTAGGCATGACTTTACAAAAAAAGCCGAGAAAGCCTAATAGAATCCATAGATTACGTAAATTTGCCGGAGAAAAGGCTAAAGAGAAATGGAGACCATTTTTATTTTTCGAATAAGATATAGGAATTAAAAGATTATGACCAAAGAAAACAAAAAGAAAAGAATACTGAGTGGGATGCGACCTACAGGGAAAATGCATTTGGGTAATTTTGTAGGAGCTCTTGAAAATTGGGTTGAACTTCAGAATAGTAATAAATACAAGAATTACCATTTAATTGCGGATTATCATGTTTTAACGACTAACACTGATTCAAGTGATATATTGGATAATACTCTGGATATGATTAGTGATTGGCTGGCTGTAGGAATCGATCCTGAAAAAAGCCCTATTTTCAGACAAAGTCAAATTAAAGAACATTCGGAATTACATTTGATTTTTTCTATGTTAATAACCACTGCACGATTAGAACGTAATCCTACTCTTAAAGAACAGCTTCAGGACCTCAAGGTAGAAAATATTACCTATGGTCATTTAGGCTATCCGGTTTTACAGGCTGCCGATATTTTACTATATAGAGGAGAAGTTGTGCCGGTGGGAGAAGACCAGGCTCCTCATGTAGAAATTACCAGAGAAATCGCCAGAAAGTTTAATAAGACATACGGGAAGGTGTTTCCTGTTCCCAAAACTAAGCTGACAAATTTTGCCAGACTTCCGGGTTTAGATAGGAAAAAAATGAGTAAATCGGTTGGAAATACTATTTTAATATCCGATAAGAAAAAAGAAATTGAAAAGAAGATGATGAAGGCTATTACAGATCCCAAGAAAATTAGACTCCATGATCCCGGTCGACCGGAAATTTGTCTTGTGTTTACTTACCACCAGAAATTCAATCCTGAGGAGGAACGGGAGATAAAGAAAAATTGTAAAAGCGGAGCTTTAGGGTGTGTAGAGTGTAAAAAAAGATGTGCAGCCGCGATTAATGATTTTTTGGCTCCATTTCGAGAGAAACGTAACTATTATTCCAAAAATAAAGATGAAGTGTTAGATATTATCAAAGATGGTGAAAAGAGAGCTCAAAAAGTTGCTCTTGAAACAATGAAGAGAGTCCACGAAGTAATGAAATTGGGGTAATCCCTTAGATAAAGTATGAGTTATAATGTAAAACTAGATGTATTTGAAGGTCCTTTGGACCTGTTGTTGTTCTTTATCAAAAGGGATGAAATCAATATCTACGATATTCCAATCTCGCATGTGACTAGAGAATTCTTAGATTACATCCATTTGGCCCAACAGATGAATATTCACCTGGCAGGTGAATTTCTGGAAATGGCTGCCATTCTAATGAGAATAAAATCCAAAATGTTACTTCCCGATGAAAAAGATGATGAGGAGATCGAAGACCCTCGTACTAACTTGGTAAATATGTTATTAGAATATAGAAAGTATAAAGAAATCAGTAAGCAACTGGATAAATTGGAGAATAAATCTGCCTGTCATTTTCCGGTGCATGCCATGAACCGGAGTAAACGGGAATACGATCCTGATCTATTTTTATCTGATGTTTCCCTTTTTGAACTTAGCAGTCTTTTTAAGCAATTATTAAGGAATATGCCGGAACCCAAGTACTATGAAGTGGAAAAGATAGATATTAGTATTCAGGAGCAAAGAAGTTATATAATGGATAGGTTAGCTGATACAAAACGCATGTCCTTTCGGGAATTAATCCGAGATCTAGAAAATAAAATAGAAGTCATCGTTACTTTTTTAGCTATACTAGAAATGGTTAAATTAGACCGGATCAAAATTAAACAGGATGATGTTTTTGAAGAGATTTATTTAGTAAGTAATGCTGGAGAAGAGGACTTTGAAGCATCAGCATAAAGTTGTTTTAGCCTTATTATTATCTGCGAAAAAACCTTTAGAAGAAGACCAGGTAGAATTGTGTCTGGACCGAGAGTTGGATCTGCAACCTCTAATCCAGGAATTGAATTCTTATCTCAGTCAAGCTGAGATGCCGATGGAAATTCAGAAGATTGCAGGTGGCTATAAAATTGTTACTAGAGCGGAGTATGAGCCTTATATTGAGCGTTTGTTTCAAAAGAATAGCAATACTTCGCTGTCACAAGCGGCTTTGGAGACTCTCGCAATTGTGGCTTATACTCAGCCGAGCACAAAAAGTGAGGTGGATTCAATTCGAGGGGTAAACACCTCTATGAAAACCCTCCTTAGTAAAAATCTTATCGAAGTGAAAGGTCGACTGGATGCGCCTGGTAAGCCGCTTTTGTATCGAACTACTGATTATTTTCTGGAATATTTTGGTCTGGATTCTTTGGATGATCTGCCGAAAATGAAAGAAATTGAGGAACTACTTGAAGAAAAAGAAGAAGCAAGGTCAGCGGATCAATAAGTATCTTTCTTTGTGTGGGATTGGCTCTCGAAGAAAATGTGAAAAATATATCAAATCAGGTCAGGTATCAGTCAATAGTAAGGTTGTTAAGGATTTCTCTACCTATGTGAAGCCTGAAGATACAGTTAAACTAAATGGTGAGCCCGTAGAGCCGGAGAAAAAAACATATATTATACTTAACAAACCTGCCGGTATGATAACTACTCTGGAAGACCCTCGTGATCGCAGTATGGTTGGAGACCTGTTCGAGAATGAACCATTTGTTAAACCTGTAGGACGACTGGATAAAGATACAACCGGAGTTCTGCTTTTGACCAATGATGGCGATCTTTTGTATAAATTGACTCATCCCAAATTTCAAGTTCCTAAAAAATATGTTGTCACTGTCAAAGGATTAGTTAAAAAATCCATTGGCAAGCAGCTCGCCCGGGGAGTAGAATTAGAGGACGGGGAAATTGCCAGAGGCCGAGTTGTTAAGATCAATTTAAAACAAAACCGTTCTATTATAACATTGATTCTCAGAGAGGGGAAAAACCGGGAGATCAGGCGAATTTTTGCTACTCTGGGTCACGAAGTGCATAAACTGGATAGAGTCTCTTTTGCTACAATCACATATAAAAATTTGAAGAGAGGTGAATGGCGCTACCTGTCTCAAAGGGAAGTCAGGGTGTTAAGCCAGGTGGTTGATTGACTTTGGTTTTTTCCGATTGCTATATCTATTTAATAAACTTGATAAAAATCTCCATCTTTTTATTATTCCCAAACAATTTGTAAACTCTACAATTGATTTTTGGTTTGTTTGGGATTATTTTTATTTTTTCGCAAATAATATCGAAGATGTTTTTCGTGGCTGGGCGTTCTTCCAAGACAAAGTCGCAACGCCAGAAAGTTGTTTGTTCTCAATATTTAGTAGTTAGTAAACGTATCTCCCAGAAAATACAGATATTTATTGCGGTTAAATTTTTAATATAGCAATTTTCATATAAGTTGTCTTATTAAATAATAGATATAATTTGTCATAAATACTATTTATATCTATTTTTCCCTTCAGCCTATTGAAGGCTTCAGGAAAACCCACAACTAAGGATAGTTATGCTACATCAGACAAAACTTTTGCAAATCGCTATAAACGGAGCTTTTACAAGTCTATCAATATTCGATATTTAATTTTTACTCAGTTCATGGTGGACTCCAAAAAAATAAAACTAAGTGCAGGTCATACAAAATCGATTTTTTTTAAAGTAGCTATAAATTGGTAGGCCGATGGTTGAATTGCAGCAATTTAAAGCTGATTATTTTTATTTGTTCAGGATTAATTTATAAAAAGGATTTAATAAATATAGATTTAATATTTGCAATTATTTAGAAAAATTTATAAAATTGGGGCGTGATTATGGGTGATGTAGTATCAATTGACGGACCGGCTGGAGCTGGTAAAAGCAGTACAGCCAAGGAGGTAGCTAAGGAACTTGGTTTTCTTTATATAGACACGGGAGCCATGTATCGTTCAGTCACGCTAGCTGCAATTAGAAATAATATTGATATAAACAAGGATGATGAAATAACTCAATTAGCCTCGGATTTGGATATAGGTTTTAAAAGAATTGATGGCGAATATCACACATATTTAAACGGCGAGGACGTTTCCAAAGAAATCCGTAGTAGTCAGGTTGCAGACCTGGTAAGTCCGGTTAGTGCTATTCAAGGAGTACGAAATGTACTTGTTGAACAACAACGCCAAATGGCAGAAGACAATAATCTTGTGATGGAAGGCCGGGATATTGGTACCAATGTATTTCCTGACGCAAAATATAAATTTTATCTTACAGCTGATGTGGCAGTTAGGGCGCGAAGAAGGATGCAGGATTATCAGCAAAACGGACAGGATTTAACAGAAGAAGATATAATAGAAGAAATTAAAAAAAGAGATAAAATAGATTCATCTAGAAAATTTGCTCCTCTTAAAAAACCTAGAGGAGCATATGTTATTGATACAACAAATTTAGATTTTAACGAACAGGTTAAAATCATAGTAAATAGGGTGAAAGATAAGAGTGGTAAGTTTAATTTAAAACAAATTTGAAGGAAACATTTAATGGCAGAAGTAGTAAAGGATACCAACATACAATCTTCGGATGAGAAACAGGTCGTAGAAACTGTTGATAATTATTCAACAGAAACTATTACCTCTGGACCTTTATCAGAAGAGGTTAAGGTATTTGATAAGGACTTTTTAATTGATAGGAAAGAAGATAAGTATCAAAAGCAAAAAGAAGAATATGAAAGTACGATCAAGGACATCAAAACCCATGACAGAGTGATGGGAACAGTGACGAGCATTACTGATACGGAAGTGCTTGTTGATGTAGGATATAAATCCGAAGGGGTTCTTTTTCGTGATGAATTTAAAGAAAATGAACTCCCCAAGGTGGGTGATGAAATTGAAGTGGTGATCGATATACTGGAAGATGAACAAACTGGCCGTATGTATGTTTCGAAGAAGAAAGCCGACTTTATTAGAGTCTGGGATAGAATAAAAGAGATTGAAGCCAACGATGAAATAGTCGAAGGCACTATCCAGAGAAGGATCAAAGGAGGCTTCGTAGTTGATGTTATGGGTGTAAAATGTTTCTTACCAGGTTCACAAGTCGATGTAAATCCGGTCAGAGATTTTGATGCTCATGTTGGCAAAACATATGAATTTAAAATTGTTAATTTAAGTGAATTGAGAAAAAATGTTGTCCTCAGCAGGAAGGTCATCCTTGAGGAAGCATTAAAAGAGAAAAGAGAAGAATTACTTGAAGAAATTCAAGTTGGTGATGTACTTGAAGGTAGAGTTAAAAACATTACCGATTTTGGCGTATTTATTGATCTTGGTGGTCTTGACGGGCTGCTTCATATTACTGATCTATCGTGGGGAAGAGTTAACCACCCCCGAGAAGTTGTAGATCTGGGTCAGGATATCAAGGTTAAAGTAATAGATTATGATACAGAAAAGAAACAAGTCTCTCTGGGATTAAAACAATTAGAACCCCATCCTTGGGAAGGTGTTGAACAGAAATATCCTGTTGACTCTGTTGTGGAAGGAAAAGTGGTCAATATTACTAATTATGGTGCTTTTATTGAATTGGAAAAAGGTGTTGAAGGCTTAATTCATATTTCTGAAATATCCTGGACAAAACATATAAAACATCCTACTGAAGTATTTACTCTGGGTGATATTGTAGAAGCCAAGGTACTTAGTATTGATGCTGATGAAAGAAAAATCTCACTTGGCTATAAACAATTGGAACCGGATCCATGGGAAGAAGCCGAAGAAAAATATCAACCCGGTACTGTGCATAAAGGAACTGTAAAAAAGATTATACCAAAAGGCGCTTTTGTAGAATTAGAAGAAGGTATTGAAGGCTTTGTCTATATCGATGATATGTCATGGACTATGAATGTACGGCATCCAAAACAGGTTGTTAAAACGGGTCAGGAAATAGATGTTAAAGTATTGAAGTTCTCCAAAAAAGAAAGAAAAATATCGCTTGGTATTAAGCAACTCGAAGAAAATCCATGGCCAGAGATTGAGGATACTTATGTTGAAGGCGCGGTAGTCGAAGGTGAAGTAGCCAAAATTACCAATAATTTGGTTGTTTTTAATCTGGATTATGGAATGGATGGAATAGTGCCTAAAAATCAGTTTCCTAAAGAACTTCGCGATGATACAGAAGAAAAGCTGGATATCGGAGAAAAAATGCAACTCAAAGTTCTGGAAATGAACAAGAGTGAAAAGAAACTAGTTCTTTCTCGCAGTCAGGCAGCTTCAAAGCAAGATACCGAGATAGATAAATATCTGGATGAACAGGAAGATACTTCTGATAAGATTGAGATTCCGAATGAAGTGATAGACAGAGTTAAAGATGCTGAAAATAAACGTGCAGCAGAAAAAAAGAAAGCTGATAAGAAGAAAAAGGAAAAAAAGGCAGAAAAAGCTGAGGCTGCGGAAAAGGAAGCAAAAGAAGATAAATCCAAAAAGTCAGAAGAACAGGAAAAATCAGAAAAAGCAGATAAAAAAGAAACTAAAACAAAAGCAAAAAGTAAAAAGAAAAGTAAGCAGAAAAAATCCAAGAAAGAGGAAAAAGCAGAAACAGAAACAGAAGAAAAAACTGAAGAAAAGGATACTGGAAAAGAGGATTCCAAAGCGGAAAAAAAGCAAAAAAAGAAAAAATCTGCTAAAAAGAGTAAAAAGTCCACTTCAAAGAAGAAAAAGAAAGCTAATAAAAAAGCAGAAGACAAATCAGATGCTGAAGAACAGAGCAAAGATGATAGTTAATAATGTAAATTGGTAATAAATAAACAATAGGGCTTGTGATAAATTGCAAGCCCTATTGTCATATTAAATATGGCTGATAAAAAGAAAAAATGGAATTTTGATCAGATCTCTGAGTTTTTTCAGGGTTTGTTTGTTAAAAATATACAAACAAAAATCATTGTCTTGCTGATAACTTTAATTATCTGGTCATACACAATGTTAAGAAATGAATATACCACCCAAATGCATGTTCCATTTGAGGTTGTCAATATTGAAGAAGGTAAAGTTAGTAAACAAGAGTTGCCTGATCAAGTTCTGGCAAGATTCCAAGGCAATGGTCTGGATTTTTTCTTTTTACTCTTTCAATCCAGGAATTCATTTAGACTGGTTTTAGACCTGAGTACAATCAAATGGTTCTATAATTTTGACCTGAATAACTATTTTAATAAGCATCCTGAGGATTTTATTCTTCCCAGAAATTCGGATGTTAACCTTATTAACATTGTTCAGCCTGAGTCTTTATATGTAGCGCTTGATAAAAAGTCTGTTAAGAAAGCGCCCGTACGTCCTCAGGTATTGATTACCTTAGAACCGGGTTATACAAAATATGAACTGGAAGTGCAGCCTGATTCGATTACTCTTATGGGACCAAGCTCCTATTTAAGAGAAATTAATTATGTTAATACAGATAAGCTGGTAAGAGAAAATGTCACAGACCCTATAAAAACTACTATTAGTTTACAGGACTTTGGCAAGAAAAACATTGAGCTGGAGCCGGAAAAAGTTCAAATCAGGCAGTTAGTTGATCAAATTGGTGAAAAAGTTATCTCTGGAATACCTGTTCAAATCAAAAATCCACCCAGCCAGGGGCAGGTTGAAATACAACCCAATAAGATCACGGTCTATATCTCGGGTGGCTTTAATATGATCAAAAATATAGATAGTGAAGAGCTGGATGTAATATTAGATTTGAAAGGTAAAATAGATTCTGAAAAAAAATATTATACTCCCACAATAAGAGGATTAAGCAACCATTTGGAAGTTAATAGAATTGAACCGTCACAAATTGAAATCCGTTATATAAGAGAAGGGAATAATGAATGATTATACTGGGTCTTGAATCCTCGTGCGATGAAACTGCAGCTGCTGTGGTCGAAGATAATAATGTTCTATCGAATATTGTTTCATCTCAATTACTACATCAGGAATATGGCGGGGTGGTTCCGGAATTTGCCTCTCGAGAGCATATGAAAAATATTAATTTTGTTATGCAAGAGGCTCTTCAAAATTCAGGAATTGGTTTTTCAGAGCTTGATGGTATAGCAGCTACCAGAGGTCCAGGTCTGATGGGTTCCCTACTGGTGGGCTTAAGCTTTGCCAAAGGACTTGCTATCTCGGGGAAGAAGCCTTTATTAGGAGTAAATCATATCGAAGGTCATATTATGGCCAATTTTTTAGATCATGGAGACATAGAATATCCTTTCCTATGTCTCTTAGTTTCCGGTGGCCATACAATGATAATTGAAGTATTCAGCCATGGAGAGTACAAAGTTATCGGTCAAAGTGTTGATGATGCTGCCGGGGAAGCCTTTGATAAAGGAGGTAAAATCCTACATCTGACCTATCCGGCCGGACCTATTATTGATAAAATTGCCAGGAAAGGAGATAAAAAATTCCATCATTTTCCACGGGCGGAAGTGAAAAACCGGGAATATGATTTTAGTTTTAGTGGATTAAAAACTTCCCTCTATTACCTTGTGAAGAATAAAGGGCGGAAGTGGGCTGAGAAAAATATGAATGATATATGTGCTGCATATCAGGAAGCCATTGTAGATGCACTTAAAATTAAATTTTTTAAAACAGCTCATGAAAGCAAAGTAAACCGACTTGTTTTAGCTGGAGGAGTGGCTGCGAATTCAAGGCTAAGGGAAGTCTTTCAGAGAGAAGCGGATAAAGCTGGCTACCAGATATTTTTTCCATCCCTGGAATATTGTACTGATAACGCTGCTATGATAGCCAGAGCAGGACTTGAAGAATTGAAAAAAGATAATTATGCAGATATGAGTCTGCAGGCTGTTCCTAATTTAAAATTATAAATCTTATGGTTATTACATAGATGTCTGATTTTAATATCTACTTTGTGAATGCTAACAAATGGACTTTGCTATTACTGGTGATTATTAGCTTAATTACCTACTATACTGTCTATAAAAAATATAGGGAGAAATCCAAGCTCCTTATTGTAACCAGAATTATAATTTTTCTAATATTAATAATTTTGTTAATGCGCCCGGTGGTAAGTTGGCAAACGATTCGTAGATTAAAATCTGAATTTTTAATATTTTTAGATAATTCTGTCAGTTTGAAAGAGCAAAAAGATTTTAATCGCAAGCAGATAGTCAGCAAGATGGAATCCATTGAAAAAAAACTGGAGCAAAAGAATATAGAAGTTCATTACAATACTTTTGATGATAAAATCTATAGGAATCAAAGCTTAGATGACTTTAATAATAGTGGTTCTAATACCAATCTTGCAAATGTAATTAATTATTTAAAAAAGCAGGAGAAAAATAGAAATATTGTTGGAGCACTTATTCTCTCCGATGGGGTAATCACGGAGGGACAAACTCCTGCAACTATCCAAAATTTTCCACAAATACCAATCTATACCACGGGGGTTGGAGATACAACAGGTGCTTTGGACCCGGCAATTCTAAATTTTGATCCACCCCAGTCAGGTTTTGTAGGCGATACGATTATGATGAATTCTGAGATCAATCCTGCTAGCAGCAGTGATGAGATTGAAATTATCCTTAAAGTAAATAAGAGTATAATTGATAGAAAAATTGTCAAAGCCGGGTCAGCTTTCCAGAGAAAAGTCTGTACTTTTCAATATATACCGAAAAAGGCGGGACAAAAAAACCTTGAATTGGTTATTCAAGATGAAAACGATAAGAATTTATTTAATAATAACTTGTCCAGAAGATTAAAGGTTAGATCTAAATTGGCCAATTATGTTATTTTAAGTTCCACCTTTAATTATGAGAGTAAATATCTGGCTCATGTTTTATCCCAACAGGAGAATAGTGAATGTTATCAAATGGTAGCCCATCAGGGAAAATGGATAGCATTGGAAGAACCGCAAGAAATATTAAATAAAAGCTGGGATTTAATAGTTTTAAATGGAATCCTTAATAATAGTACAGCCCGAAGAAACTTCCAGGATATCGAGAAAAAAGTAAAAGCTGACAAAACCCCGGTGATCGCATTCATTAATTCCAAGGCTGAAATTGATAGACTGCAAAGCTTAATTGGTATGAAGGTCTTTCAAAAGGTTGTTGATTCCCCTGATTCTAAAAATGTACAGATTCTGATGAATGAAGAATGGCAAAATCATGGAATAAATCTGTATTTAGAGCGTTCTTTTGGGAATGATTGGTGGCATAATTTACCACCAATAAAATTTTCTTTTAAGGAGCTTAAGAGGGATACTCGGTTTAGTGATCTGATCCAAACTATGGATAAGGATCAAAATCCGGTGCTTTCGGTTTCCAAACCTGTTGATATAAATAGCAGAAGAATGGCAATTCTTTCCGGAAGTGATTTCTGGAAATGGCAAAGGATGACAATTGGTTCTGAAGTTGAAAATTTTTATAATGAAATGTTTTTGGCAATTACAAATTATTTGACTGATACTACTGATAGTTCACCAATTAAGATCTATACGGGAAAAAATAAATATAGATTAGGGGAAAAAATCCAGCTGCAAGGTGCTGTCACTGATGTAAGAGGTAATACTATTACTGACGCTGTAGCTAAGGCCAGGGTTATGCGGCAGAATGAAGAATATAGCAGTTTTTATATTCCATATAGTGAGGGCCAATATGAATCCCAGTTAGTAGTAAATCAACCGGGCGAGTATGAAATCCAATTGTCCGCGGAACAAAATGGCAAACCAATAGACCAGGTGGTACGCAATTTTACGGTAGTAGATCAGCCTGTTGAGATGGAGACGATCCAGTTAAAAAAAGAGAGCTTGCAAAAAATATCGAATAATTCGAGGGGGGCTTTTTATCCAATTGCTGAGTTAGGCGCAATTGGAAACCAAATAGATAAGCAAAACAAAATTATTACTAAAGATAAAAAAATCCGACTCTGGCAATGGAAATATATATTCCTGATGCTGATAGGAGTTTATCTGGTTGAATTGATTTATAGAAAAACCAAAGGATATCTCTAAAATTACCAAAATAGGTTGCAACAAGGAATATGAATTTTTACATTCTA
Source organism: Fidelibacterota bacterium (assembly GCA_021735285.1). Classification (GTDB taxonomy): domain Bacteria; phylum Fidelibacterota; class UBA2242; order UBA2242; family JAFGTP01; genus JAIPHI01. The sequence goes on from JAIPHI010000001.1 coordinate 30,726, forward strand.
ACAGTTGATAAATATTACTGTAAGGAGAATTAGATTGTACACAATTGCCTATAGAACTCATTTTTCAGCATCCCATCATGTTCGGGATTATCCTGGAAAGTGTAAAAATTTACATGGCCATAACTGGAAAATAAAAGTTGAAGTCAGAACCAAAAGAAAAGATGAAATTGGCATCTCGGTAGATTTTAAGCAATTGAAAAAAATAGTTAAACCTGTGATTGATCGTTTTGATCATAAATACTTGAATGATCTGGATCATTTCAAAAAGAAAAATCCGACCGCAGAAAATATTGCCGAATTTTTATATCAAGAAATTGATAACAGGCTACCTGAAAATGTGAAAATGCATAAAATAACTGTTTGGGAAACTGATAAATACTCAGTCACATATCAGGAGGAATAGATTTTAAAAGTCAATGAAATATTCTTTTCTATACAGGGTGAATCGGTTTATTCCGGTAAGCCCTTTATTTTTATTAGATTGGCTGGATGTAATTTAAGATGCAAATATTGCGATACTCGCTATGCTTACAAGGATGGTGAATTATATTCCATTGAATCCATTCTGGCTAAGATAAAAAAATATTCAATCCGGAATGTGGAAATAACCGGCGGTGAACCTTTGCTGCAAAGTGAGACAGTGGAGCTTCTTAATGATCTATTAAAGCAAGGAGATCAAGTTCTGCTTGAAACTAACGGTAGTGTAAGCTTATCTCCTGTGCCGGAAGAAGTAGTAAAGGTCATGGATATTAAGACACCTGATAGTGGGGAAGTTGATTCCTTTATGCTGGAGAATTTGGAATGTTTAAATAGTAATGATAATATCAAATTTGTTCTCTCCAGTCGAAAGGATTTCGATTGGAGCGTAGAATTTTGTGAGGAGCACAATCTTTATGAAAAATGTGAATTGCTATTCTCTGCGGTCAAAGAGGAGTTGAAATACTCTGATTTATGTGACTGGATCCTTGAGGCAGGTATTAATGTAAGATTTCAACCGCAGTTGCACAAGCTAATTTGGCCTAATCAAAAGCGAGGAGTATGAAATGGCAAAGAAAGGACTCATAGCCTTAAGTGGGGGACTGGATTCGGCTACTACCCTTGCAATTGCTAAATCAGAAGATTTTAAAGTTTACGCTATTAGCTTTGATTATCAGCAGAGAAATGCTGTAGAATTACAGGCTGCCAAAGATGTTGCCCGTAGCATGCAAGTTGAAAATCATAAAATCATAAAGATAGATCTTAGTCAAATAGGTGGGTCAGCCCTGACAGATGATATTCCTGTACCAAAACATACTGAAGATCAGGGATCTATTCCCGCTACCTATGTGCCTGGCCGTAATTTAATTTTTCTTTCTCTGGCTTTAGCCTGGGCCGAAGTTAATAATATCTATGACATTTTTATTGGTGTTAATAGTTTGGATTATAGTGGCTATCCTGATTGCAGACCGGAATTTATTAAAAAATTTCAAGAGACTGCTAATCTGGCTACAAAAGCTGGAGTTAGAGGAGAAAAAATTAATATTCATACCCCAATTATCAATATGACGAAAGGTGAAATTATTAAAAGAGGAGTAGAACTGGGAGTAGATTATAGGAAGACAATTAGTTGTTACAACCCTGATAAAGAAGGCCGAGCCTGTGGTGAGTGTGATAGTTGTCAGCTGAGAAAAGAGGGCTTTAAACAGGCTGGTGTTGAAGACCCAACAAAATATATTAACAAGGAGTAACTCTATGGCAGAAGAAAAAAAAGGAACTAAAGAAATTCGGGAAGCCGAATTAATTGCCATTGAAAACAAGTACCCTGACCGTGATTATCAAATTGATATTGAACTGCCGGAATTCACATGTCTCTGCCCTGTAACCGGCTATCCGGATTTTGCTGTCATCAATTTGCATTATATTCCTGATCAATATATAGTGGAACTTAAATCGCTAAAGCTGTATATTAATAAGTTTCGGGATAAAGGTATCTACCACGAAGAGGCGGCTAATAAGATCATGGATGATATTGTAGAGAAAATTAATCCCAGATGGATCAAAGTTGTAGGCGATTTTAATCGGAGAGGCAATGTAAAAACAATAGTGACTGCAAAACATGCGCAGAAAAATTTTCATACAGAGGAATAAATTTGCAAGATATTCAAAATCAATTCGATAGTAGAAATATTCCTATCGATCAAGTAGGTGTCAAAGACCTTACTTACCCTATTGTCTTACTTGATCGAGAGAATGAAGTTCAACAAACTGTGGCAAGAATTAATATGTATGTTGACCTACCTCATGATTTCAGAGGGACTCATATGAGCCGTTTTGTAGAAATATTAAATGAGCACCATCAGCGGCTCAAGATAGATACGATCGAAGAAGTTTTGCGGAAAATGAAATCCAGGCTTAAAGCCGAAAAGGCTCATATTGAAATGTTTTTTCCCTATTTTTTAGAGAAGAAGGCACCTGTATCAAGGGCAAGAAGCATGACCAAATATGAATGTAGTTTTACGGGTGAATTGGATGGCGATGTAGATCTGGTATTAGGTGTAAAGGTGCCGGTCACTACTCTTTGTCCTTGTTCCAAAGAGATTGCTGAAGAGGGTGCTCATAACCAGCGTTCAATCATAAGTATTCAAGTGCGTTACTCTGAGCTGGTCTGGATTGAGGAATTGATTGAAATAGCGGAAAAATCTGCCTCAAGTCCTGTCTATTCTTTGCTCAAGAGAGAGGATGAAAAATATGTAACAGAAAAGGCCTATAAAAATCCAAAATTCGTAGAAGATGTTGTCCGTAACCTGGCTCTGGAGTTGGATACTGATCAAAGAATTTTTTGGTATAAAGTAGAATCAGAGAACTTTGAATCAATCCACAACCATAGTGCCTATGCTCGGATTGAGAAGCACAAAGATAAATAAATGGGGCAAGGTAGGCCTGCTTAATTATAAATCGCTTTGATAAATTTACAGCTTTTTATATATTATTAAAGTGATGGAGTTTAAACACTTGGAGGGATTTATGAGTGCACCAGAAAGTAAAAAAAGGCATTTACCCAGCATCAAAAAGCTGGAGTCTTTTCGCAAAACCAGCCTCGATTGTGCGCAGTCGATTAATGGCAATCTGACAAGTATTTTAGGTGCAGCTGAAGAGCTTTGGGGCCATGTGGATAAAAAAGATTTTTTTGCTACAGAGCAAATCGACACAATTATAAGAACTGTTGACAAAATTAAATCTTCAACTAGAAGAATTGAAATTGAGAATGCCAAACTGAGTGATAAGAAACAGAGTAGTGCAGGAGAAAAAACGAGATTACAGCAAGAGGGAACCAAAATCCTATTAGCCGAAGATGATGAAGATAACCGTAATGTTTTAAGAATTATGCTGGAGAGTATGGGGTATAATGTCACTTTGGCAAAAGATGGGAGGGAAGCCTGGACTAAATTTGAGAGTAGTAAATTTAGCGCTGTGATTTCTGATATTCAAATGCCAAAAATCGGTGGTATAGAATTACTGAAAAAAATTCATAAAAAAAATAGTGATATTCCGGTTTTATTAATAACCGGTTTTGATAGAAAAGAACCAGTGGAAATGGCTCGCGAAGAAAATAATATATTTTTTCTTAAGAAACCTTTTAGGAAACAAAAGCTCAAATCTGTATTAGAGGAATGCCTGGATTGAAAAAAAATGAAGATAACGAATATATAATTCACCCCGGGTTTTAATATCTATTTATTAATCTTTTTATGTGCTTGCATGCGGGACTCTATGAAACAAACAATTTCTATTGTCATTTAATAGAAGAAATAGTTTTTTATATTTAAAATAAATTACGAGGTGAAAAATGAAAATTGATTTGAAGAAAATTGGAATAATAGCTTTTGTCCTGGTAATCGGTGTATATCTTGGTGTGACTTTTCTTAGGCCGGAAGCGGAAAAAGTTGTGGTATATGAGAACAATCAGGATAATGTTGATTCCGGTAGATTCGTGCAAGCATCCGTTTTTAAAAATAAATCAGATATAAAGAATCTAAATAGTTTTAATCAAGCCTTTGTAAATATTGCAGAAACTGTCAAGCCGGCAGTTGTAACAATTACAGCTGAGAAGGTAATTAAAAGAAATTTATCTGAACAGGATGAATTTTTTAGAAAATTTTTTGGTTTTCCAGCTCCTGAAGGAGAAAGTCGCCGGACCTCTCTTGGTTCAGGAGTTATTGTTAATGAAAAAGGCTATATTTTAACCAATAATCATGTTATAGAAAATGGTGAAAAAATTAGTGTCCAGCTTTCAAACGGAGAAGTTTATAAAGCTGAAATAATAGGTACAGATTCAAAGACAGATTTAGCTGTAATTAAAATTGATGCCAAAGATTTATCTCCAGCTACGCTTGGTAATTCCGATAAATTGCAAGTAGGAGAATGGGTGGCAGCTATTGGTTCACCATTGTCAGAAAATTTGGCCCATACTATCACTGCTGGAATAGTGAGCGCTAAATCCCGGGACGTTAGTATCGGAGGTAATACTTATGCTAGTTTTATTCAAACCGATGCGGCTATTAATCCGGGTAATAGTGGTGGAGCTTTAGTCAATATTCAGGGAGAACTGGTGGGTATAAATACTGCTATTGCAACTGGTGGCGGCTTTAGCCAGGGAAATATAGGGATTGGTTTTGCCATTCCGGTTAACCTTGCAAAAAGTGTTATGGAAGATTTGATTGAGACCGGACATGTGGAAAGAGCCTGGTTGGGCGTAATGATCACTCCTGTTTCTGATAGGATTGCCAGAGCAATGGATATTGAAACCAGAATGGGTGCTTTGGTTAATGAGGTTGTTGAAGGTAGCCCGGCTGAAAAAGCAGGTCTAAAAACAGGTGATGTGATCACCAAATTTAATGCTACAAAGGTGGATAATCCCGGTCATTTAACATCTATGGTTATGAGTGCGGACATTGAAGAAGAAGTCAAGTTGACTGTTGTCAGAAATGGTAAGGAAAAGACTATCGATGTAGAATTAGGTAAGCGTCCGGAAGAGGATGAACTTGCTTCGGGAGAAACCGACTCATCCGCAGAAGAATTATTAGGAATGAGATGTAAGAATATTACCTCTCAATTGGCTCAAAAACTTGATATTAATGTAGATGAAGAAGGTGTCGCAATTGTGGGTCTGGAAAGAAATTCTGAAGCAGCTCAAAAATTAAGGCTGGGTGACATCATTAAACGCATCGGTAAGATGCCTGTTAGCAATTTGGAAGACTTACAACAGGGGTATGAAGAAATAAAAGATAAGCAATATATCTTACTCTTGATCAAAAGAGATGATCATACAATGTTTACAACTCTGGAAAACGAATAAATTCCCAGTTAAAATATACACTATTACATTTATAAAGGGCTCGTTTTCAACTCGAGCCCTTTTATATTAAAAAGTATCGAGAAAATGATTTTGGTCGAATTTTTTGCTCGTTTTGTTTTATTTTTACGGCATTAATATCAAAGGGGTTTAAGATAAAAAATTAATTAGCTTGAGGTTGTGATTTTGTTTTAAAAATAATAACTTTGGGGGTTAAATTGGAGGAAAATTATTAGAAATCATGAGCAATTTAGGCAGAATGTTAATTATATTCGGTTTAATTCTTCTGGTTATGGGGCTATTAATCTCTTATGGAGGTAATATTCCGATAATAAATAAACTTGGAAAATTACCAGGAGACTTTGTGATTAAAAGAGAGGGATTTGTACTCTACTTTCCTCTAGCAACATCCCTCATATTAAGTGCTATTGTATATTTGCTATTTAAAGTATTTCAGAGATAAAAGGAGGTCGCAACTTGTTAAAAAAAGTGCCATCAAAAGTTGATTTTGTGAAATTGGAACATGAAATTTTGGATTTCTGGGAAGAAGAACAAATTTTTGATAAGCTAAGAGAGAAAAATAAAGGTGGTGATAAGTGGCGTTTTATTGATGGACCAATTACAGCCAATAACCCTATGGGCGTTCATCATGCCTGGGGAAGAACTTATAAAGATATTTTTCATAGATATCGAGCCATGCAAGGTTTTGAAACTCGTTACCAGAATGGCTTTGATTGTCAGGGCTTATGGGTGGAAGTAGAAGTTGAAAAAGAACTGGGTTTTACCTCCAAAACAGATATTGAAGAGTATGGTATAGAAAAATTTGTAAATCAATGCAAAGAACGAGTTCGTAAATATTCAAAAAAGCAGACTGAGCAATCAATCCGTTTAGGATATTGGATGGATTGGGATGATTCATACTACACAATGGCACCTGAGAACAATTATACAATCTGGCAGTTCCTAAAAAAATGCCATGCCAAAGGATGGATATATAAAGGCCATGATGTCATGCCCTGGTGTACCCGCTGTGGGGCTGCTCTGTCAGAGCATGAAATTGCTACAGAAGGCTACAAAGAAATGACACATACAGGTGTTACTGTTAGATTGCCATTGATAAATAAAGATAATGAGTATCTATTAGTCTGGACCACTACACCCTGGACTCTAACCAGTAATGTAGCTGCGGCGGTCAATCCGGAAATGAATTATATAAAAGTCCGTCAAAATGAAGAGACCCTCTATTTGGCTGATACTAGAAAAGAAATTTTAAAAGGTGATTTTGAAATCCTGGATACTTTTTCAGGTGAGAAATTGCTGGATTGGAAATATAAAGGCCCATTTGACGAACTCGCGGTTCAGTCAAATGTTGAACATAAGGTTATTCCCTGGGAGGATGTCACCGGAGAAGAAGGAACCGGCATAGTCCATATCGCTCCCGGATGTGGTCAGGAAGATCATCAGTTAGGTGAGGAATTCGATCTATCAGTGATTGCACCTCTGGATGAATTTGGAAACTATCTGGAAGGCTTTGACTGGTTAACCGGCAAAAATGTTGATGATGTTACTGAAGAGATCCTTAAAAATCTGGAAGAAAAAGGGATCAAATATAGATCCGATGATTATACTCATAGATATCCGGTTTGTTGGAGACACGGTACCCCTCTTGTATTTAGGCTGGTGGATGAATGGTTTATCAGTATGGATGAGTTAAGAAAAGATATGATGGAAATCACCAAACAGATCAACTGGATGCCCTCCTATGGGATGGATAGAGAGCTTGACTGGTTGAAAAATATGGATGACTGGATGATCTCAAAAAAACGTTTCTGGGGTCTGGCTTTACCTATTTACGAATGTGAGCAATGTGGTCATGTGAATGTAATTGGCGGTGACGAAGAACTTAAGGAAAGAGCAGTCGAAGGCTGGGATGATTTTGAAGGTAACACACCCCATAAACCCTGGATTGATGAAGTAAAAATAGAATGTAGTGAATGTGGGGCTAAGGTTAGCCGGATTGAGGATGTTGGCAATCCCTGGCTGGATGCCGGAATTGTCCCTTACTCAACATTAAATTATCGTCATGATCAAGAGTATTGGAAAGAATGGTTTCCTGCAGAATTTATTTGTGAATCATTACCAGGACAATTTAGAAATTGGTTTTACGCTCTGATCGCAATGAGTACTGTGATGGAGAATGAACCGCCCTTCACCCGGGTTTTGGGATACAAATTGGTCAAAGATGAACATGGTGAAGAAATGCATAAGAGTACGGGGAATGCTATTTGGTTTGATGATGCTGCTGAAGAAATGGGCGTGGATGTAATGCGCTGGCTTTATGCCTCCAAAAACCCTTTTAGTAATCTTAATTTTGGTTATGGAATTGCCAAAGAAACCAGAAAACAACTTATAACTCTCTGGAACTCCTACTCATTTTTTACCACTTATGCTAAACTGGATAATTATTCCCCGGAAAAGCATAAAGTTGATTATGAGGATCTTGCGGATCTGGATAAATGGATGATGGCCAGGCTACATAGCTTGATTAAAGATTCTGAACAGGCTTATCATGAATACGATGTGTATTCTGTAATGAAAGATATTGAAACTTTTATAGATGATTTGTCTAACTGGTATATCAGGCGTAGCAGAAGACGTTTTTGGAAATCGGAAAATGATAAAGATAAATGGGGCGCTTTTCAAACTCTTTATCTAACTTTAAAAAATCTGATCAAGATATTAAGCCCGGTAATTCCCTTTGTAACTGAAGATATTTATCAAAATCTTGTTAGGGAGCTCGAAGCGGATGCCTGCCAGAGTATCCACCTTTGCTCCTATCCTGAATATAATGAAGATTATATAGACGAGAAACTTATAGAACAGATCAATACAATCATAAAACTTGTTAGTATGGGAAGGGCCGCAAGAAATAAAGTTAATATTAAGATCAGACAGCCTTTAAGTGAGATATTTATTAAAATGCCGGAAAATGATCCTGACTTGCAGGCAACTCTTACTGACCAGATCAAAAAAGAATTAAATATCAAAAAAGTGACTTATGTTGAAGACGACAGCAAATTTGCTAAATATGTAGTAAAACCTAATTTTTCTGCTTTAAAAAATGAATATGCTGAAAAAATGGGAGAAATTATACCATTAATTAACCAACTTCCTCCTCAAGAAACGGCTCTGAAATTAGAAAAAGGCGGAACCGTGGAACTTGACCTGGAAGATGAAAATTTGTATCTGGATAAAAGTTATTTTCTGCTTGAAAGAGAAGATAAGGAAGGCTATTCCACCAGCATTGAGCGCGATTATTCAGTAGCTATTGATACAAAGATAACAGAACCTTTAAAAAAGGAAGGCATTGTTCGTGATTTGATTCGATACATACAAATTATGCGTAAAGATGCTGACTTTCAGGTTGAAGATAGGATAGAAATTTCAGGCCATTTCCCCGAAAAGATAAATGATGCTATTGATGCCAATCTTGAATATCTTAAAACAGAAACTTTAGCTAAAAAAGTACACAGGGAGAAAAAAGCAGGGGAATTGGAGAAGGAAATTACACTGGATGGTGAGAATGTTATTGTCACTGTGGCAAGAATTAATCAATAAGAACTATCTGGAGATATAATAATGACAAAGAAAAAATGGACTCAAGAAGACCTCGAATATTTTAAGAATATAATTCTCGAAAAACGAAAAAAGACCATCGAAGAAATCAAACGTTTGGAAAGTATTACGGAGAACAATTCAGGTGGCTTTGGAGAGGATACTTATTCTTATCATATGGCTGATGTTGGAACTTCTTCTCAGGAGCGGGAAAAAGAGTATTTATGGTTGTCTCGTGAGAAAAAATTTCTTGGGCATCTTAACTCTGCACTTTCTAGAATTGAGAATGGTGATTATGGTCGGTGTATTGAATGTGGAGAATTGATCCCCAAAGAAAGATTGGAAGAGGTACCGCATACTCAGCATTGTGCAAGTTGTAAACAATAAATTATGGTCTAATCGGTTTTATTTTGGCGATGGGTAATATATTATTTTATGAAAATAGCAACTAAAAAAACATTTGTGGTGAATAGTGTAGAGAAAGAAGAAAAGCGATTAGATAAATATTTAGCTGAAGAAATTGAAGCGCTAAGCCGCTCAAAAATTAAACGGCTGATAGAATCTCAAAATGTTACAGTAAACGGCACAAATTCAAAACCTGCTTATAGATTAAGACAATCGGATCAGATTGTAGTCAAAATTCCGGAACCGGAACCTGTTGATATTAGGCCTGAAAAAATACCATTAGATATATTATATGAAGATGAAGATTATATTGCTGTCAATAAACAGGCAGGTCTGGTTGTTCATCCTGGTGCCGGCCATCGAACGGGCACTTTGGTTCACGGATTAAAATATTATACAGATGAATTAAGTACTCTTGGCGGTGACAAACGGCCGGGGCTGGTACATCGCCTGGATAAGGATACAACTGGTGTATTGCTGGTGGCGAAAAATGATGAAGCTCACTGGAAGCTTAGTAGATTGTTTGCTGAGCGCCAAGTGGATAAAGAATATAGAACCTTTCTCTGGGGAGTACCAAAGAATGAGACGGGTACAATTGAGAAAAAAATAGGTAGAAGCCGAAGGAATCGGGAAAATTTTGTAGTCACGAGACTTGGAAAATATGCTAAAACCCATTATGAAGTGTTGCGAAATTATAATTTTTTTAGTTTATTAAAAGTAAGGTTGGTGACAGGTCGTACTCATCAAATTCGGGTGCATATGAAATCTATTGGTCATCCTGTAATTGGAGATACAAAATATGGCTCTGATGAACGTTTTGTGAAAGGGCTTAATAATAGAAATTGCGATCTGGGGCAAAAAGTATTGGCGGCAATCAGCCGACAACTATTACATGCCTACAAAATAGAATTTGAACATCCGCTTAAAAAGGAGATGGTTTCAATAACAGCGCCTTTACCAGATGATTTCAGAAGGGTAGAACAGTTAATTAGTACCAGGTTAATTCAATGAAAATTGCGGAAATCATTAGTGATTTTGTGGAATATCTGCAAAATGAAAAAGGATATTCTAAGCACACTATAAAATCTTATACCAGAGATATAGAAAAATTTTTTGATTTCTACAGGGAGTATTCCAATGTTGAAAATCTGGATGTGAAAAATATTGATAGAACTGGCATAAGACATTATTTAGGAAAATTATATGAGGAAGGACTTACCAGTACAACAGCTGCAAGAAAATTATCAGCAATTAAAGTGCTATTTAAATATTTAATGAATCAGAACAGGATTGAAAATAATCCGGCTATTCTCATAAGAAGCCCAAAAACCAAGAAAAGCATTCCAGAGATTTTATCAGAGCAAGAGATTAGTCAGGTTCTCAATAATATTAACGATGATGATTTCTATGGAAGTAGAAATAAAGCTTTGATAGAATTATTTTATAGTACAGGTATAAGACTAAGTGAGTTAATTAATATTGACTTTCAGCATATCAATTTTTCGAAAAATGAAATTAAAATTTTGGGTAAAGGCAATAAAGAGAGAATCGTACTAATGGGTGAGAGGGCTGTGGGGAGTATTGAAAATTATTTGAAAAAGAGAAAAGAAAAATTTGGTGATAGTAAAGGGCCCCTTTTTATAAGTAACAGAAATCAAAGGTTATCTGCTTCGATGGTACAGGTGATAGTAAAGGAAAAATTAGCCGCTGTCTCCGAGAAAAATCATCTTAGCCCCCATATCTTACGGCATTCTTTCGCAACTCATTTGATCGATAATGGCGCTGAATTGTCAGCCGTAAAGGAATTGCTGGGTCATGAAAGCCTTTCTACAACACAAATATATACACATGTAAAAATGGACAGGATGAAAACTCTATATAATCGAGCTCATCCTCATGCAGACAAGCGCTCTGCATGATTTTATTTAATTGGAACTTAGTAAATGGAGGAAATTATGAATATTGAGATCACCAGTCGTCATCATGATTATTCTGATAGAATTATTGATTTTGCCCGCGAAAAAGTGGAGAAATTAACTAAATATCATGACCGTATTATTGATGTTCATATGGTTTTAGATAAAAGACCGGAGGGTGAAGAAGCTGAAATAGATTTACATATTTCCGGCAAAAACTTTGCGGCTAAAGAGCTAGCAGATGATATTACAAAATCTATAGATTTGGCTAGCAAAAAGATTGGTCGTCAATTAAAAAAGTATGTTGATAAAAGGAATGAAAAGCATGTCTAAGTCAGTTACTGTCAAACAATTATTCCAAAACAATAAAGAAGAGCTTAGATTGATCAAGGAAAATGGTAAAATTGGATTTGACAGGAAAATAAAAACACCAAAGCTCAACAGGCCGGGTCTTGAGTTGACAGGTTTTTGGCAACACTTTCGAGACGACAGAATTTTACTCTTCGGAATGAAAGAGGACTGTTATTTAAAAACGTTAAGTAGAGAAAGAAAAAGGAAACTGTTTGAAAAATTGTTTATGACCGATATCCCCGCAGCTATATTTGCCCATAGTGTGGCGGTTCCAGAAGAGGCTCGTGATATGGCAAGAAAATATAATATTGGTATTTTTACTACTACTTTTTTAACAACTCAACTGAACAAATTTATAATGGATTATCTGGATTGGGAGTTGGCACCTTCGGTTACCAAGCATGGCACTCTGGTGGATGTTTATGGAGTTGGTATTTTATTTACAGGTAAAAGTGGAATTGGCAAGAGTGAAGTAGCACTTGATTTAATAGAAAGAGGACATAGGCTGGTTTCCGATGATTCAGTAAAAATTATTCGAAGAGCAGATAATGTTATAATTGGTATGCAGCCTGGTAGTAAATTGTTAAGACATCATTTGGAAGTACGGGGGCTAGGGATTATTGATGCTCCTCGTATGTTTGGAGTTCGATCAATCAGGACCCAAAAACGAGTTGAAGTTGAAGTTCGATTGGAAATCTGGGATGAAGATAAAAATTATGAGCGGCTTGGTTTGGATTCAAGACAGTCTCGTATTCTGGATGTGTCTGTTCCGATGGTTGAATTACCGATAGTTCCTGGGAAAAATATTACTGTAATAGCTGAAACAATTGCAATGAATCATATGTTAAAAGTATATGGAAAGGATTCGGCGAGTGAATTTGATAGGCGTCTTGAAATGGCTATTAAAAATAAGACAAAAAGGAAGCAGGTTGTTAATTATTTAAAAAAAGATTATGAATAAGCTATTGCATAATAAATCAAATATCCTTAGATTAATACAGAACGAGAAGTTATTTTACATAAATTTTTCTTTCCAATGTAGGCATTTCCCTGCTCCGGATGTGCCGTGTTATCCCTCTTAATCATCTTTTTTAGTTCGGAGTGGGAACGCCCAGTTTTAAAGGGGCACTTCCTCAGTGCCCCTTTAGTTTTTTTGAAATATAGTATGTACTAAATGAATCTTTAAAGTAAATTAAGCGAATATATAATTAATATATGACATATTTTGAGTATCAAAAAAAGCAGCGTTTTTTTGCTCAAATTGCTGGTAATAGTGAAAAAATTGGCGCTCAAGAACTACAAGAAATTGGTGCTAATGATATTGAGATTGGTTATCGGGGGGCATATTTTAATGCTGATCAAGCTACCCTTTATAAAATAAATTATACTTCTCGAATTATAACTAGAGTTTTAGCTCCAATAGATATATTCTCATGCCCCAATACTGATGTACTTTATGATAAGGCTATCCAAATTCCCTGGGAAGAGTTTTTTGGCCTCGATCAAACATTTGCTATTTATGCTAATATTAATATTAAATCTTCCCAAATTTATCATTCAAAGTACGCTTCATTAAAATTGAAAGATGCAATTGTTGATAGGTTTAGAGATAGAAAAGGCAAACGACCAAATGTGGATACTAATAGACCTGATGTTGTATTTAATCTTTATATTCAAAATGATGAGGCGACTATTAGTCTGGATACCTCGGGAGAATCATTACATAAGCGAGGATATAGATTAGACAGTGGAGAGGCTCCGATACAGGAAACAGTAGCTGCAGCCATTCTCAGATTATCAGAGTGGCAGGGGGAGAATACTATTTACGATCCCATGTGTGGCTCGGGGACTTTGTTATGTGAAGCTTTGATGAAATATTGCCGGATACCGGCTGGTTATTTACGGGGTAATTATGGTTTTAAAAATTTACCCGATTTTGATAAGGATCTCTGGCAAAAGGTGAAAAACAGTTGTGACGCGAAGATTCGTAAGCTAGAACCGGGACTTATAAAGGGCAGTGATATTTCTTCGGAAATGATAAAAATTGCCAGGCGAAACTGTGCCCGGCTGCCGTATGGTGATAGTATTATATTAAGTGTAAAACCTTTCCAAAAAATCAAAAGCCTGCAGGATATGACAATTGTGGTCAATCCTCCTTTTGGAGTTCGCATGAGTAAAAAGGAACTTTTAAAGAAGCTATATACCGAATTTAGCAAAGGATTAAAAGCCAAAGCCCAGAAATCTAAGGTTTTAATCTACTGCGGTAAGCCTGAATTGCTGGATTATATCTGGATGCGAGAGGATTGGAAAAGAGATATGGTTAATGGTGGTCTTGAAGGCAAATTAGTACAATATAGAGTTTATTGATGTTAAATAAAATACTGTTTAGCTTTGCTTATCATTCTTTTGGTATGACCACCCCGCCAGTATATTTTTTCACAATGGGAGCAGAACATAAAAACATCAAAATGTTTTTTAACTTTTTCCGGCAATTGTTCTTTTATTTCTGACTTTTTTATTTTCTTAACTTTATTATTACATAATAAACAACGAGTGTAGAGTTTTTGAGGGCGGAATTGGAGGCCGGTTTTGTTGATAATTTCTTTGAATTTTTTTGAAAATTGATTAGCATGAATGAGAATGATTGTATCCTTCTGTGGGGTGCTATTGTACAAGTCTGCACTTCTGGTCAGGATGATTCTGTTTGTCCGGGAGGCTAATTTTATAAGCGCATTATCATTGTCAGGTGGAGGATAAATTGTATCATATCCTAGCATTCTGAGATATTTGGCGGATTTGCCCAACATATTGTCTGCTAAAAATTTCATGATAATGTATAAACGTTTTTTTAGAAATCTATGTACTTGTTCTTGAAAAGTTAATAATAATTCTCTAAATTGCCAGTTCTTTTTTGATAGGAAAGGGATATTTTAGATGCTAATGGACTATGATTTAC
>JAIPHI010000081.1 GCA_021735285.1 Fidelibacterota bacterium
ATAACTATCCTTAGTTGTGGATTTTCCTGAAGCCTTCAATAGGCTGAAGGAAAAAATAGATTTAAATAGTATTTATGACAAATAATATCTACTATAAGACAACTTATATGAAAATCGCATTAATAAAAACTTACGCAAGTGTAGGTACTTTGCACGCGAAAAATTGCGCATAGGCTTATAATATTCATTCCGGTCAAGAGGACGAATTATTAATTTTGTGAAGGGAAAGATGAAAAATATCATAAAAATTGTATAACCGGTATAATTATTGGAATTACATAATATAGTTAAGAAAAAACCTGGAATTGGAGTAATTGAGATAAGCAATGGAAAAGGAATTGTTAAATAGAATAATTGATAATAGTCCGGTGGCTGTTTTTCTCTATCAAGATAGGGAATTTATATATCTCAATAATAAATTTGTAGAGATCTGGCAATATAATAGGCAGGAAATCAATGAGATCAATTTATTTACACATATTCATCCTGATATCAGAGACCAGGTAAAAGAAATATTTAGAACTGTAGAAAATAGTGATAAAAAAGAGAGTAGAAAAATTGTATTCCGGGCCAGGAGGAAGGATGGACGGTCTGTATGGCTTCGGTTTTGGGCCCAAAAAATCCAATATAATGAAGAACCGGCGCTGCTTGGTAATTTGCTTGATATAACAGACAGAATAGAATGGGATCTGCAATCTCAAAAGAGGTTTGATGCAAGTAGTGAAGGTGGTTCAAAAGATAACCAGCTTCTATCTTCTAAGATCGAAGAGTTAGAAAAGGTAAAAAATCAACTGAAAGAAACTGAAAAATTAGCAGAGCTGGGGAAATTATCAGGTAATATTTCTCATGAAATAAAAACACCCCTGGCAGTAATTGATGGCTCTCTACGTTATTTACAGAGAAATCTTGAAGATCCTTCTGATGCGATAAATAGTCATCTTGAACGTATTAGAAGAAATGTCCAAAAAACAAATCATATAATAAGATCATTAAAGAATATAAAAAATATGGATAAAACCAATTATGAAAAGCTTGAATTAACATCCTTGCTCAAAAAACTAATAAGCCAGATTTCATTTCCCTATTCCATTGAGGTCCGCACAGTAATTGACGAAGAGAATATCTATATTAAAGGAAATTATATTTTACTGGAAGTTGCCTTTAAGAATATCATACTAAATGCAATCGAAGCTATGGAAGATGGAGGTGTATTTAAGGTAAAACTGGATAAAAACAAAAATAAAGATTTATTTATACATTTTGAGGATACAGGGCCTGGAATGTCAAAAAGTCAGCTGGAGAATATTTTTAAGCCACTCTTTACAACAAAAGAAGAGGGGAGTGGATTTGGACTTCATCTGGTTAAAAAGATTATTGAAGCTCATGATGGAAGCATTGATGTTAATTCAGCACTTGATGAGGGTAGTGAATTCATTATCCGTTTGCCATATTTTTACCATGTCCAAAATGTAAACGATGATAATTCTCAGTAATTATTAAATATGAAAAAAGTGATGGCTATTGATAATAATAAATAATGGATTCCGATGCAAAATATGAATAAAATAAATCAGGAATTGAAAATAGATTAATCAGAAACATGGACTAACATAATATTTATAAAATGAACTGGTTTATAATGTATTTGAGATATTAATAACATATTTTTGGAAGAAATTTACGAACTGACAGGATTGTCCGATTTTTCTCTTGAAATAAATTGAGAGTTGAATATTAAAAAATTTGATTAACGATTGTAAATATCCTTAAAATCTATTAATATAGATGTTCTAAATCTCGTGATTGTTTTGAGGTGCAAAAGAATAGCTTGAATTTGATAAGAACATCAAAGGGAGAAAAGTTACTTCTAAAATTGAGATGGTGAATTATTATTAGATTTTAAAGGTTATAGTTGGTTGTAGATTTCCACACTGTATCTTGAAATCTAATATTAAAGATTAATGCAACTATCTTTAGCGGGGGAAGAGAAATCGAATGGATCTAAATCAGGTTAATAATTATACTTTTTGATTTTTTTTGAACAAGCGTTAGTGAGGGGAGCAACGGTTTCTAAATTTTGGGGGAAAAGGTAGAATGAGTAATAAAGCTTATAAAGGCAAAATATTAGTTGTAGATGACGACAAAGATCTTTCCGCAATAATCCAGGAAGAACTTCAAAATGTAAACTATTATGTCCGAACTGCGAACCAGTATCAGGAAGCTCTGGATGTATGTACTCAGGACAAATTTGATATTGGATTAATTGACCACAATTTAATTAATTATACGGGACTGGAGTTGATTAATGATCTGAAAGAAGTCATTCCAACAATGGACTATATAATTGTTACAGGTCAAGCCTCTCTGAACAACGCCATTCGAGCATTTCAACATGAAAAAATTCTATACTACGAAGAGAAACCGATCAATTTTGATAGGTTGATCTCTTTTATTGATCAGCGCCTGGATTGGATAAAAATGGAAAAGTCCTTAAAAAAGAGCGAGAAAAAATTTCGTCAAATTTTTAATAATATTAATGATGCTATATATTTACATCAACTGGATGAAAATGGGATGCCTGGCGATTTTCTTGAGGTTAACGAGTTAGCTTGTGAGATGTTAGGTTTTTCCCGGCAAGAATTATTACAAATGTCGCATCGGGATGTTGATAAAAACCGGGATCAGAATGGCACAAAAGCCGTTATGAAAAAACTGCTCGAGGAAAAAAACATGACTTATGAAACTGTCCATCTTAATAAGGAAGGGCAGGAAATTCCGGTGGAAGTAAGTTCTCATATTTTCGAACTTGAAAATGAAAACGTTATCTTGTCCGTAGCCAGAGATATATCAGAAAGAAAACAAGCTCAGGCAGAAAAGAAAAAGCTGTATGAGCAATTATTGCAAACACAAAAATTAGAATCGATTGGGCAATTGGCAGGCGGTGTTGCTCACGATTTTAATAATATTCTAACTGTGATTACCTGTCAAACAGAAATGATCCGGATGAATATGGATGAAAACAATCCAAATTATTCCGACCTGGAATCGATATGCAACTCAGTCCAAAGAGCAAAAAGATTAACCCAGCAACTCTTACTATTTAGCCGTAAGCACCATAGCGATTTTAG
This sequence comes from Fidelibacterota bacterium, assembly GCA_021735285.1. GTDB lineage: Bacteria > Fidelibacterota > UBA2242 > UBA2242 > JAFGTP01 > JAIPHI01. The sequence goes on from JAIPHI010000081.1 coordinate 3,129, forward strand.
ATCTCTTAATTTGAATTATATCATCGATCAATTATTGAAAATGATAAGGAGGTTGATTGGTGAAAATATAGCTATAGAAACAAAACTTGAGGATGACCTGCATTTGATCAAAGCGGATGAAGGGCAAATAGAACAGGTTGTAATCAATCTGGCAATTAATGCCCGGGATGCAATGCCTGAAGGGGGTAAGTTGACACTATCTACCCAAAATATTAATGCCCCCCAAAAGAAAGTTGGCAAGCAGTCAAATTATAAAGATGGGCAATTTGTACGATTAGTTATAGAAGATAATGGAAAAGGTATAAGTGAAGAGATCCAGGATAAAATTTTTGATCCGTTTTTTACTACCAAAGGAAAATCTAAGGGTACGGGTATGGGGCTTTCGGTTGTCTATGGTATCATAAAAAAGCATGATGGCTGGATAGATGTGAAAAGCGAAGTAGGCCAGGGTACTCGATTTATAATTGATTTACCTGCTTGTCAAGAAGAACCTGATGAGGAAGAAGAAGTCCGGCCCGAAGAGTTTTCTCAACTGAAAGGTGATAAAGAGAAAATTTTAATCATAGAAGATGAGGTTAATCTGACAAAAGCAGCCCAGGAGATGCTCGAATATAATAATTATGAAGTGGATACAGCCTCGGATGGACAGGAGGCTCTTGAAAAATTAGAAAATAAAGATTTTTATTATGACCTCATAATTTCGGATGTCCTTTTACCTGATACAAATGGCATAAAATTATTAGATAGTTTTCGTAAGTTCCAGGGAGATATCCCTATTATCTTTAGTAGTGGATATGCTGACGAGCGCTCGAAACAGGAAAAAATCTTAGATAAGGGGATCCCCTTTATCCAGAAACCTTTTAAAATAAAGGATTTGTTAAAGAAGGTAAGAACAGTACTGGATGAGAATTAAATTTGGTTTTTTTCGTATTTGGCGGTGAAAGTATAGTTTGAAGCCAAAATTGAAATCCATTGATAATGGCTTAAGTTTTATATCATTAATAATATTTGAAAAGAAATACTCCAATTGTGACAAATATTATTTATATTATATATAATGTTGAAATAGCAATATATAATGGAGTTAGGCATGGATAATAAAGAACTTAAAAATATAATACTTGAAACATCAGATGCAGCATTTTTTGTATTGGAAGAGGAGAATTTTGTATATGTTAATAATGCCATGATAAATTTGCTTAACTATAAGCGTGAAGAATTTGAGAAGCGGAATTTTTTCGAGATTATCCATCCGGATTTTAGAAAAGGTATTAAGCAAAAGATTGAAACTGATTTTGAAATTGGAATGAAATTTAGTCGGGAACTACAGGTGCTGAAGAAGAATGATCCTCCCCAATGGGTGAAACTCACACTATCAGTAGTGAATATTGATAGTGAGCCGGTTATAATTGGTAATTTATTTGACATTAGCGAGCAAAAGCAGAAAGAAAAAGAACTCCAAAATCTCACTAATAAGGATCAGGTCACTCAGGTTTTTAACAGAGAGGGCATTGAAGAACTTCTTAGGATTCGAATCGCAAAGGATTTAAGAGAACAGCAAACTGGGGCAGTGGTAGCTCTTGAAATTGAAGGATTACAGGATTTTGAAGAACAGTATGGTCCTGATATGAAAGATAAAATACTAAACAATTTTACTACAAACCTGCAAAATTTTATTCGTGAATCAGATTTGATTGCAAGAATAAAGGAAGATGAGTTTATCATCTTTTTTGACAGTTTTAATGATTACCTGGACGCTGCTACAATTGCTGATAGACTTGATGATAAATTTGCTGAGCCCCATCCTGTAGAGGGGCAGGATATAAAAGTCGATTTTAAAATGGGGGTCTCTGTCTTTCCAAAGGATGGAAAGGATCCCAATTTGCTTCTTAAAAACGCGGATCAATCATTAAAGAACACTAAAAATAAAAGTAGCACTTATCTATTTTTTGATGAGGAAATAAACCAGAGAAGAATGCTACGGCAAAAAACAAAGAATAGAATCATTTCTGCCTTGGAAGGCGACAGAATTCAACCCTACTATCAGCCAATTATAAGTAAGGATGGAAGGATGCATAGATTTGAGGCATTAGCACGATTATTTACTGAGGACAAGGAAGTAGTCCCTGCTGAGGAATTTATCCCTGTGGCCGAGAAAACCGGCTTGGTTGAAAAAATAGATGCAATCATACTGGATAAGGTATGTCGTGCTATCAAGAAATGGCGGGACCAGGATCACCAGCTTAAAGGCTCTGTTAATATTTCCGTATCTGAGATTAAAGAAGACCTATATGAAAAAGTTGTATCAAAAGTTAAGGAGGTTGGGATCCCTTCCAATGCTATCTATCTGGAATTGACGGAAAATGCTCTGATCGAATCAACTCAAGAAGCTATAGTTATTATGGAGAAGTTAAGAAATATCGGAGTGAAATTTTCTATTGATGATTTTGGAGTTGGACGTTCTTCATTATCCCGGATTCAATCTTTACCGATTGATGAGATTAAAATAGATAAGAGCTTTGCAAAATTTAGTGATGACGCAGCTAAAACCAACCGCAGCATTGTCAGGGCTGCGCTTGGGATAGCGAAAGCAAAAGAGGTGGACCTTGTTGTTGAGGGTGTGGAAAATCATTCTGCCATGGAGACACTTTTCAAATTAGGCGTAAACTATGTGCAGGGCTATTATTTTAAAGAGCCATTACCTGAAGAAGCCTTTTCAAACCTTATAGGTCGTTATTCGATTCAGGATTTTAAAAGGGAGTTTTGGATCTAACTAAAATTTTGTAAGATTTAGTTACTAATCGAAAGAACTCCTTGAGGCTTCACTATAATAATATATTTTATAAAAGTGTGGAGAGATAATAGTGATCCCCGAATTACCATGTCGGCCCTATTTATTAAAAAATAGAATTCAACATTATGATTGGGGAATGCGGGACGAGCAGGCTTTGATTCCAAAACTATTAAACATAAAGCCGGAAACCGGGAAACCTTATGCTGAATTATGGATTGGGGCCCATCCCAAAGCTCCTTCAATCCTCTTATCCAAAGAGGGCGAATATGCATTAGATCGGGTTATTGAGCAATATCCGGAGAAATTTTTAGGTAAACAAATAAATAATAGGTTTGCAGGTAAACTCCCTTTTCTCTTGAAAGTGCTTTCAGCAGGTGAATCGCTATCGATCCAAACCCATCCTGATAAAAAAACAGCAGAACTTTTACATAAAAATGATCCTCGTCATTATCCTGATGATAATCATAAACCAGAAATCGCTATTGCGCTGGATTCTTTAAAAGCTTTAGTTGGATTTCGTCCTATTCAAGAAATAGTATCAGTTTTTAAAAAGTATTCAAATTTGACAGAGTTTTTTGATTCTGCTTCTTTTCATGAAATAGTTGAAAATAAAGGGCGTAAAGAAAGTGAAAAATTATATTCGATTTTTTCTACTATAATGCATAAAGCTCAAAAATATCCGGAAAAATTAGAACAAGTATGCCAGGCTTTGGATAGTGATTTTAGGAATAAAAAACAACTAGCGGAGCGCGAGGCCTTATTTATAGAATTGTATGAAAAATATGGCAGTGACGTGGGCTTGATAGTGATCTATTTATTGAATCTGATTAATCTACAGAAAGGCCAGGGAGTGTTCCTGAAAGCAGGAGTGCCCCATGCTTATTTAAAGGGCAATATTATTGAATGTATGGCTAATTCGGATAATGTGGTCAGAGCTGGTTTAACTCCTAAATATAAAGACATTGCTACGTTAGTTGATATAGTTGATTATAATGCTGGACTGCCTGAAATACAAAAGCCCGGTGATGAATCAGACAAAAGAATGGATTATCAAGTTCCTGCTCCTGAATTTAAAATTTCCCGCTATAAGCTAAAAAGTTCAGAAAAAATTGAATTTACGCACAAACATAAACTTGAAATATTAATCCTGATTACAGGTAGAATACTTATTGATACACATCATGAAAAACTGGTAATAAACAAAGGACAAACAATCTTAATCCCGGGTTGTTTGTCAGATTATCAGTTCAAAGGGCAAATGGATTCCACCTTTTTTAGAGTTACTCTGTAATTGTAAAGGGTCAGAATCCCATAATAAATTATTTTTTGGTTCTGGGACTCATTTTGATGAATCGTGGTGTTAACCTCAATAATCATTTCGGTTTAATACCATGCTTCAGCAGACTTCCCCATTAACAGCATCGGACAAAACTTTTGTAAATCATTATAGGAATCAATAACAAAAGCATGGAATATTATTTTACAACTTTCCTACTTGACCATTTTGCAACTCAACAACTTTTCTACTCGGCAAATTCCATTTGTATTTCGTTATTATCCTTTATATTGAAGACAAATATCTAATATAATAAAACTATAAAGAATGTGATTTGTTAAATAAATTCTTGGAATTTAATTATCCGACAATTACATTAAGACCAGAAACATTTTTTTGAATTTTAGGAGGAGCTGAGTGAAAAGATATCTGCTTTTATTATTACTTTTTACGGCTTTTAGTTTTGGATTTGCTGGTTCGGGCTGGAAACAAGTTGGTATTAAGGGTGGCCCTACATTATTGCAGGGCGATAGGGATGGTGATTGGGGATATAATTATGCTTTATTTTACAACCGAGGATTGAATAATAAATTTTCATTAAACCTGTCACTTGGTTATAATAAATTAGTGAATAAGTATAGACCTGATACTTCAGCTAATTTATCACCATTAAGCTTATATGCCCGATATAACTTAATAAACAGAGCTAAAATTTCGCCTTTTATAGATTTTGGGATAGGAGCTGCATATACATCTTTTCAGCCAGATGATATTTATGACGGGCCTTATATAGATTTTCTTTTACTTAGTGGTATGGGCCTGGAAATACCGGTGGGCAATCGTATCTCTTTTTTAATTTCTTCTCATTATAATTTCACGACCAGTGACCTTTTAGATGAAGCGGGTGGTAATGATAAAGATGGATATTTTACTTTTCAGGCTGGTTTGGGTTTTAATTTAAGTTCAAGAGCAGCCAAACGAAGGCGAGGTGATATTGATGAACTTTATACGATTGAGGGTAGCACAGGCAGAAAAAATACAGTAAGATCACACGCGAGAGACCAGAAAAGGGCTGCTACCAGTGGGGATTCGCTGAAAAAAATTCAAAGAAGATTGCAGGAAATGGATAACAAAATAGCAGAATACAAAGCGAATCAGCAGGAGAATAATAGAAAAATTAATACATTGATTAATTTAATTGATGAAAAAAATGCGATAATTGATTCACTGCGCCAGTTAACCTCTCAACAGCAATCAGATAGAAGGGGCTCAGGCCCCATCAATACAACCCGCAGCCTGGATATACGCAGTTTTTATAAAAAAAGTTTAAATTTATTTAATGATCAACAATATCAGCAAGCTGCTAACAATTTTAAATATTTGTTTGTAAATTATCCCAATCACGAACTAACCGGTAATTTTGCCTATTGGGCGGGAGAATCTTATTATGGTTTAAAGTCTTACAATACTGCTTTAGAATATTTTAATAAAGTAAGAAAATATCCTGATAACCCCAAAAATGATGAGGCCCTTTTAATGGCTGGACAAGCATTGTTGCAACTTGGTCGATTGGAAGAAGGGCGAGAAAAATTCAAACAACTATTAGAAGAATATCCCAATAGTGAATATTTTGATTTAGCAAGGGAATATTTAAGTAGATAGGGTATAAATTAAATAGTGAAATATATAGTTGTTGAATACAAATGTTTGTAATTCATAAAAAGAAATAATAATTATTTTAAAATTGTGAGGAGGAGATCATCATGAGAAAAATGAATATTTTATTAATAATTGTATTTGTGACTTTTAGTACTCAGATTTTTTCAAATGAGGCTGGTTATGGAAGCTGGCAACAAAGAACACAACTTGGAATTCAAGCTAGTGGGAATTCTTATCTATCTTTATCTGATGATCAGAATTTGACAGGTGATATAGGGCCTGGATTTGGTGGTTTTATTGATTATAAAATCAATGATTTTTTTGCGCTCAATCTGACTCTAGATTATAATCAACTTAATTTTGATTATCCATCCGTATTAAAGGATGATATAATTGTGACTACTATTAAGGGTAAGTACTTGCTTGGAAGTAGTAAACAATTCAAACCTTATATTGATGCTGAAATTGGTGCTTTAACATTTACTCAGGATCATGCCCGGGGATTTTCAGGTTCAAAAACGGCTGGTGTATTGACAGCTGGTATTGGTGCTGAGATTCCTCTTTCCTCCAGGATCAATCTGATTCCGGGTATAAATTTTAATAGTACAATTAATGAAGATCTGGACTTACCGCCCAATAGTAAGACTTTTTTAGATGATCAATATATAAATTTTAGCTTGGGGATCGGAGTAAAATTAGGCAGCTCAGAAAGAGACATAAGAAGAGTTAAAAAAGAGCGTGAAGAAGAGATCGTTACAGTTTCTCAAGATTCGCTTGAAAAATTAAAAGCTAAAATTGAAGAGAAAGAAGAGAATCTTGAAGAATATCAAAATATTAAAGAAGAGTATAGCAGAAAAATAAATGCTTTGATAAATATGATTGAAGCTAAAAATACTACTATCGATTCTCTTAGAAAAGGGGAAGCACAAAAGGCAGCGGAGAGCACTCAAAAAACTGAGCAAAAATCCATCGATGTAAAAAGTACCTATAAACAAGGTCTCCAATTATTTAATCAAAAGAATTATCAGCAAGCAGCACAGAAATTTAAAACTTTGTTTAAAAATTATCCTGATCACAAACTTGCCGGTAATTTTACTTACTGGGCCGGAGAATCTTACTATGGGATGGAAAATTATGAAAAAGCCTTAGCCCATTTTAATCGTGTTGAAGAGTATCCTGATTCCCCCAAAAATGATGCTGCTCTTATTATGGCCGGGCAATCTTTATTAAAGCTCAATGAAACCTCCCGGGCCAAAACTAAATTTCGAGAATTGCTTAATAAATATCCTGAGAGTGAATATTCAAAACTGGCAGAAAATTATTTAAATAGATGATTAAACTGGATGATTTATTTGTAACTGTTTTCAAGCCTTTGAGGATATAAGTTTGGGCCAGGTTTAAACTCAGCAAAATGTATATTCTGAAAAAATAATGGTAATTGATATTAGGAAAAAGTTATATAAGCCTGAAAAATTCAATAAAGAGGCAACTTGCTTCGCTTGCTCTCCCTATAATAAGATCGGACTGCAAATGGAATTCTTTGAAGCTGGAGATCAAATTGTATCCTATTGGGAGCCTGATAAAAAGTATGAGGGCTTCCATAATGTTTTGCATGGTGGTATTCAATCTACATTAATAGATGAGATTGCGGCCTGGGCTGTCTTTATCAAAGGGGAAACAGCGGGGGTTACAAAAAAGATCAGTGTTAATTATAAACAACCGGTGTATATTAGTAAAGGTTTGATTAAATTAACTGCAAAATTTAGACAAAAGGATACCAAACACGCTACAATTGATGTTAAACTATATAATCATCAGGAACAGCTTGCTACTTTGGGTGAGGCTTTATACTTAATTTATCCGCTCAAAATTGCTCGCAAAAAATTTAACTATCCCGGTGTAGAAGCCTTCTACCAAAAGGACTGAAAGAGATGGGGGGCCTTTGGTAGGTAATAAGATCAAGATTATTTTTTTAATGCTGGTGCTGGTATTTATGGCTTCTTATCTTTCGGCAAACTCTTCTCTCAAAAAAGGGCTGGAAAATCTGGCCGATGATTTGGGAGAATTATCACACCCGGGTAATAAGTTATCAAACAAAGAAAAATTATCTTACAGCGGTCTAGCATTGACTTCCGTTGCTTTGTTATATAAATATGATTTATACCTCGAGGATAAATTATTATATCATCATCAAAATAAATTTAAAAACCCTTTCCTACATGCACTCTCAAGACCTGCTTATTGGTATGGGAATAATGCAAGAAATGTATTTTATACCTGGTCTATGTTAACAACAGGTTTGGTAGGAGCCGGCTTCTTTACAGGTAAAAATGAACACTATAAATCAGCTCAGCTTCTGAGTGAATCTTTTCTGTTCTCTACTTTGATTACGGGCATTACAAAGATAGCTCTCGGACGGGAAAGGCCTGGTTACCCTGGTTCAAAGGCACGCTTTCAATTCTTTGAATTGCAAACCAAATATAGATCCATGCCCTCCGGGCATACCACTGCTGCCTTTACTTTTGCAACTGTTATTGCCGAGAGATATGATGATTTGTATGTCAAAGTACCGGTGTACACTCTGGCTATTTGTGCTGGATTGGAAAGAATAGAACATCGTCATCATTGGCTTTCGGATGTGATTATAGGGGGGATGTTAGGATATTATATTGGTCAAACTGTAGTGAAAATACATTCCGAAAAAGATAAATCTCAAATCAATATTAATAAATTCAAAAAAGATGATTTATTAATAAAATTTTCTATTCCGTTTTAATAGTAGTCCTCTCAAAATTATTGTATTTTTTTATTATTCCAGGATTATTTCATCGATTAATAGCCAGGCTGGTTCTCCTGCGAAAGTGTGCCATTCAGGACATTGTTCTATATTATCAGCAATAATTCTAACATAGCGCGTTCTGATAGGATCTAAATCTATTTGTGCATCGAATCTTGTTGAGGCCTGAACTTGTTTC
>JAIPHI010000082.1 GCA_021735285.1 Fidelibacterota bacterium
TTTGAACCGATAGACCCTGATAGGTCTCTATTCCCCCTGTCATTCCGGCATCCAGAGCTGGATCCAATCTTTTGTACTTGGTTTCAGATAGATTATCACGATATTCAACAGCATCCAGAATAGCAGATTTAGGGAATAATATACAATCATGATCATCATACCCATATTCATATGGTTCCTCAACTTTTAAAATAGCCAGAGCATCACTCATAACAGAATATAGAAAGTCAATACCATATTTATGATGAATTTGTTTCATATTTTTGGCATCATAATTAACATCACCTTCATCCGGAGCAAAATATTCAAAATCAGCTTTACTCAGGTCGATACTGCTTTTGTTGACTGCACTATGGTTGGTAGCATCCTGAGCAATGATTATCATGTTTCCCGGAGCCAAAGGATAATCATGACCAGTGCCTGGTATCATATAAGCATGTACGGAATGGATATAATCATCATCAACATATCCGGCATCAACATCGGCTACAATTAAACTATCCAGATAAAGAGTATCATTAGAATTATTATATAATTCGGTAAATTGATCATGAAAATAATAGGGTATCGGATCAGATGGTGAACCATTATAGTAAATTTCACTCAACACTAACTGCCCTAATGTCGAGGGATGGATATAAACTTGAATCGTATCGGATTCCGAAATATGTATATTCTGGACTTGGCCGTTTAATATTCGTTCCATTGACTGGCCTGTAATTTGAAAAACCTCTTCAGGAGTCAATCTTTTAGTTATTGAAAAATTGTACTCATCCGGTAAAATATCAAATATTTGAGCCTGTCCACTGGAATCGGTTAATCCCTGATAGACACTTTGATAGGAAATAGAATTAGCAAAAACCTGAGCGCCCTGGACATGTATGTTTCCGGTTAATTTTTCAGTAAAGCCGGACGTGTCAAGTACAGAAACATAATAATCTGTGCGCATTGACCGGGGCGGTCCCACACTTTCATTACATGCGTGAATCCAGAGCAAGATTCCGATGGTAAAAACTATAATTAGCGACCATATTTTTTTATAATTAGAAAAGATCATTAATTACTCCACTAAATTCTACCCCAAAAAATAGATCCGGATTAAGACGAGTATAAGAAACCGTACCTTGCGAAGTACGTTTCCGCTGGTAAAGCGGATGTGAATTGAAAAAATTATTCACAAAAAATGAGACTTCAGCTCCTCTGGATAGGGCTTTGCTGACGCGTAGATTAAATAACCATATATTTTGTTTATTTTCCTCTTTGCTCCAGTAGTCGGGATAAATTCTTTTATATGTGGAATTCATGTCAGGTGTACGTTCCTGTTTATCAAAGCTTACAGTTTTACCTTGATCGCTGATATATCCAATAGCCAGAGAATCGGCAAGGCCATGATAGCGGTCTTTATCAAAAACAACCTGTTGAGCCTCTAGAGTAATCCAGGCCCCTAGCTTTCTGACCTGAAATTCCATTCTGTAATTGATCAGTAAATTTTCAGATTCAACATCAACCGGGTTCCAGAAAGGCAGAACCTCTTTGTTAATATCATTATCCATTAGATAAGTTGAACTATAATCATATGAATTGTCTATTGATTCGGTTTGATTATAGGCGGCTTCCAAACGAAAACGCATAGCTAATGGTGTCAGAGGGGCTGTTCGCAGAGAAAACTCAATACCTCTGGAGAGTGTTTCCCGGGAATTTTCATATTTACTAAAACTTGTTGACACAGAATCCCTAATATATTTCCCCGTTGTATCTTTATAGCCGGGTTGCCAGTTAGGATAATCATATTTATAAAGAAAAATTGGTTCGACCAGTGAGCGTGAAAAACCGTTTTCCGTTTTGTTAAGATAGCCGGTTAAAGTGAGGCCAAATTTTCCGATTTTTTGATCGATACTAATTTCTCTTTTTATCTGTTTCGAACCCTGAAGAGATGGATTTTTGCGACTGAAAACATGAGTCGAAATAACAGCCAATCGGAGTGAATCCACTTCTGAATAGCGATTGATATCTGCTACATCATAATATAAAGGATTGGGATAAAGCATACTCAAAGGTGGTGCTTTGGAAGTTGTGCCATATCCCATTCTGATCTGCGTATTTTCGAAAGGATAGATGACCAAATTAAAGCGGGGATTAAAAAAAGAGCCATGCTCTCTGGAGAAAAAAGTAGTGTTTTTACCATAATTTTCCAGACGGAAACCCAGATTAAGCTGATATTTTTTCCAGATTCTACCTTTAATTTTATCTTCCATATATAAACTGGAGATTAATAGAGCAGGAATATCATTATAACTCCGGGGGCGATCCCGAAAAGCTGTATTGATAGTTGGCGGAGCCAGCGGATCAAAAACTCGGCCAGGTCCATTATTGGATTCGTGGCGGAAAGTTACCCCGGTTCGAAAATTATGTTGATTGGAAAAAAGAATGCTGGAATTACAATATTCCATACTCAGATACTGATTAATGGCCCGACCTTTTACCCATAATTTTGCAGTATCAGATTGGAAAAAATAGCCCTCCTGTACTCCTTCAGTTAGGCGGTCACTTATATAGGTATTATCAGCTGTTACCAATTTTTTAGTATAAGAATTTTGCCGATTGTAATTAATAGCATATGAGATTTCCAGTTTCTGTTTAGGTGATATTAAATACTTACTATTATGATTGTAGCGAATAATATAATTCCGATTATACCGTTCAGTTAATAGAAGGTCTCCCTCTCTCAATCCTTGCTCATCAAAAGTTCTGGTGTAGTAGATTCTATTTTTCAAAGTATAGAGATTGTCGAATAGATGAGCTGTATGAGAGAGTTGCCCTGCCAGACGAGAATAGTCATAATCATCAATCCGTATATCACGAATGCTATTTGCATAGTTAAAATTATAATTCCAATACTGATCAAATAGTTTAAACCCACCATTTAGATTAAATTCTTTATTTCTAAGGTTATATTTGTATTTAAAACGCTGGTCCAGGTTTTCTGATTTTGTCTCGACTTTGACTATACCGGAAGTAAGATCACCATATTTTGCTGAAGGTATGCCCCTGATAACTTCCATTTTTTCAATATTATCGGCTGGAATTTGGCGCAGATCAATGCCTTCATTTGTTGTTGTACGATCAATAGTTCCGGTATTGACTTTAGTATCAATCTGCATATTGGCATTATTGGAAATGGGAATATCATCGATAATGATCTGAGTTCCCAAAGATGAATTTTGGTCCGCTTCCGTATCAGTGGAGCTCTGTCTAAGACTTAGCTGTTTCTTTTCCTGTAAACCCGGGTTTTCAAAACGCTGACCGGGAACCAGTTTCATAATATCACTCAAACTGGAAGCCTGCATATGTTCGATTTCACCGGATGAAATAGTAGTTTTTGTCTCCGCATCGCCTGGTATTAATTTTTTATCTGCAAATACTTTAATCCCCCCTATTGTAAAATAATTTATTGTCATAGTATAGTTTTTCTGTATTGTTTCACCGGATCGGATGACTATTTTATCCTTTATTTTTTTATAACCAATATGAGATATTAATATCGTATAACGTCCTGGTTGGAGCTCTATATAAAAACGGCCCTGATCATCGGTTGCACAACCTGCTTTATTTTCATTGATGATTATATTAACACCAGACACTGGTTTTTTACTTTGTTCAAAAATTTGTCCTTTAAAGACAGAAGTTGCCCTGGCAAAAGTAGAAGTACAAAGGCATACCATAAAAATGATTTGATAAAAAATTCTTAAATTTTTTAAATATTTATACATTTTAATCAAAGTTATAATCAGACCAGTTTGACATTAAATTAGACTTATTAAATAAGGGACTGCCAGAAAGCAGCCCCTTATTTATTGTAAGTTTTAATGAATATTATTTAAGCAGCGTCATCTTTCGAATTTGGGTATAGTTACCGGCTTTTAATTTATAAAAATAGATACCACTAGAGAGTTCTTTGGCATCAAAGGTAACCCTATGCTTGCCTGCTTTCATATGATCATTTGCAATTTCCCTAACTTCCTGTCCCATCAGATTATATACAATTAAAGTTACATCAGCTGCCTTAGGTAGTGCAAAAGAGATATTAGTGACTGGATTAAATGGATTGGGATAGTTCTGTTCTAAACTGTACTCTATTGGGATTGCATTCTCATTTTTTTCAATACCTACATTGATAATATTTTTCTTTAAAATATTACCACCTTGACCTACAGCCCAGAGAATGTTATTTTTATAACTTAATTTCTGAATCGTACTTGTAATTGGACTTGATTCTCTGGACCAGGTTAGGCCGGTATCATCTGATTTTAGAATAATTCCATCTTCACCAGCAATATACACAGTCGTGTCCTTTACAAATTCCACATCATAAATATCACAGAAGTCAGTATCAGGCACACCTTCTTCATATTCAATATTATATACTTCATCTTCAATTGGGTCCAAGACTTTATAAAGGGTATCTTCATCAGCAGGAGCCCTTAAAGCATAACCATTTGGTGATACAAACAGGCCAACACCGTTCTTATTGAATTCAACAGCTCTAATATTTTCTCCAATAGAAGTTGTATAAGCTATTGTAAAACTTGTATCTCCAGGTTCTAATACACAAATCTGACCATCATCTCCTACCGAGACGACATCGTTGGGGCCAAATGTCCAAAAATCAAGAATATCGTTTTCACCTTCGTTCGTGACAGATTCCCAGCTATAGCCTCCATCTGCACTCCGAAAAATAAGCCCATCATCACCACTACCATAAATTGTATCCTGAGATGCGTATTTTAGGGCATTATAAGTTCCAAATCGAACATCCTGCATAGGATTCTCAACTGAAGTCCAGCTGGCTCCTCCATCTTCAGTGACAGCAATGAAGCCATCTTCGCCAGCAACTATACCATTATCACCGTCAAAAAATTCGCATTCATAAAGATGATTCATAGCACCTGTAGCTAGATTATTTGGATAAGAAAAAGTATTCCCCCCATCTTCACTAATACTTATTTCACCACCGCCCCAGGCAGATACAACTATTTTATTATCAGTAGGCGTAGCAAGTCCCCAGAAACTGATGCCCGGCCAATCAAGAAGAGCAGTCCAGTTATTACCACCATCAGAAGTTTTTTTCCAATGCCCATAATGCTGAAAAGAGAAGCCCGTGTTTTCATCAACAAATTCAATATCTATCATACTTTGCGCAGAACCAACTTGTAAAGTATCCCAGGTTTCACCGCCATCAGTAGTTTTAGCAAAATAATCACCAACAATATAGAAAATATCTTCAGTAATAATATCCACTAATTCATTTCTAACGAAATCATAACTTATTTCCCCGATTCTCTGATACGTTTTACCTCCATCTTGCGATAATAATGTTACATAGTGATAGCCTGTGATAACAAATGTTGAATCCCCTGCCGCTCCAATATCATACAAACGAGATGATATGGTTCCAGGTGGAAAATGAGGCCCAACCGAAACAAAATTCCAGCTCTCGCCCCCATCGTGGGTGTACCAGGTATTACCACCATTGCCATCGCTGATGACTACTCCACAATTAGCATCTGTAAAAACTAATCCGCCGTCTAGATCCTCTCCATTGAATGCATAGTCACTGCGGGTAAAATTGGCACCACCATCAGTTGTTTTCAAGAATGTGGAATCTTCACCAGCAACATAAACTAAATCTTCAGTAATAGCTTCAACCAATTCCATATCAGCGGCATAGCTATCACTGATCAAAGTCCAGTTTTCGCCCCCATCTTCCGTTTTAAAGATCAAACCGCCTTCTGCACAGGCATAACCCACACTGACGTTTACAAAATCTACTGATAGCCAATCTTCACTATCAGCTACCGGCTCCTGTAAAGTTGTCCAGGTGTTACCACCGTCACTTGTTTTCCTGACTAATCCCTCATCGCCAACAAGCCAACCTGTCTCACTATCAATAAATTTACATTTATTAATTGCCGGATCAACGCCTTGTTTAACGATTTCCCAGGATTGGGCAAACACTACTACTGTTGCTAAAAGCAACACAAAGGGAAACCATAACACTTTTCTCATCATAACCTCCATACATTAATGATTAACAATTACTTTTACCTCTTTTTTACAACTATCCCCTCTTATTTGCGATAAATCACAGAAAACCCGAATTTTTCAATCTTATCTTTTACATTATCCGGGTTACTAACCTGATAATTAAAATTAGCTTCCAATTTTCCAAAAATAAATTGCCGGACATATCCAGTTTGGATCCCAAAAATGTTGAATGTTTCTGTTGGTGTCCAGTGAAAATCAGGCTCAATTATACTCTGGGTTCCTAATAGTTTTATAGAGCTAATAGAATTAAGATTGTAAGCAGTACCCAATAACAAAAATTTTTCATTGCGACCTTCATTATAATAAAAATCAGCAGTATATTCTATATAATTAGTTTTAATAATTCGCATTTCAAATCCAGCATCCAGCTCAAAAGGATCAAAGACATCAATATTTATCAGACTCCCCACCCTTTGAACCTGTTCATCCTTTTTTAAGGCCAAAACATCATAATTTTTAGGTGAGGCCCAATCGTCATAATTACATTGATTGAAAAAAAGTTGACCATATATGCCATTGCTGATATAATAGATGCTACCAGTAAAATCATATCCGGACCTTTCCCAATATCCTCGGGGCCGGGTATATGTTGGTTTTCCGACTTTTATTTTGTTTTTTTGAATACCATAATTACCATTCATCCTAATGCCGAGGGGTGAATTGAATATTTCCTTCCTTTCAAATTGTAAACCAAATTGATAGCCTTCGCGATTATCATCTTTTCTATTGATTCGTCGAGGATTTTCAGGTACATAGAGATGATAGCCAAACCAGGTTCGTACCAATGCATCTTCCCACTCCTTAACGGCCTCATATTTTCCCTGACGATTGAAATAGCGAGTAGAGACACCAATTATAGTCTTGTTATTTTCAGATAGATAACCTAGACCAGCTTTAAGGTCAATATTTCTAAAAATAGACTCACATTCTGTATAAATATCTTTCAGCCCGCGTTCTACTCCATAATCGATCTCCAACCCTAGTAAGAATTGATTAGCTAACGTATGATTATATAAGACTTCTAATTGCGGTCCTTGATACTCTATATCTCCGGTAGTAGTATCTGTGAATGCAAAATAGTGATCGTAATAATTTTTTTCCAGAGAGTGGCTAACCTCATTGTGGAAACTGCGATCATATTGGACACCAGCGGCTAGAGTAGAATTGGTAGTAAGCTGTTTAATCCATTCAAGGTCCAGATCAATATCATCTTCCTGATGAGGATCAAAATAGCGGGAATAGAGATTCAATTGTCTTTGTGCTGATAATTTATAGATTGTTAAATTTTCAGGATATGCCATTTCAAAAAAGGCAGGATTTTGACTCATATCGTAAAGATTGGGTTGTAGATAACCGTTTATATATTGATTTCTAAAGAAATCCACAGTCGAAAAAAGTTCACTTTCATAGGCTTGCATTGTATTTGCCATAACTAAGACCACTAGCAATATCCATCCGGTTCTGACTAATGATTTCATAGTTTTATTCCTTCTACTTTTTCGCTGTGCATTGTATCTATTCATGCTGATATCCTGGTGTTGGTGAGTCAATAATAACAAAATCTACAGTAGAGTTGTTTGTATCAAATCCAGGACTGATTCTTTCCAATGATTGACCACTATATTTGATTAAGCCAACTCCGGCAAAACCGCGATCAACAATATCTTCAATATCTTTTTCATGGGTTGAGGAGGATGCATATTCAACACAGTCCAGGACAGATTCAGCATCTATTCCATCCACATAATTTAAATCACTCCCATCTGCTATCAGAATAATATCACCTGTCACTCCAACCATGAAATCGAGTGTATGCCCCTCTTCTATATTTTCCAGATTGGGCACATCAGGATTGTCATAGTCACCATAATCCAGACTATTTCTAAATTCAAAATCCGCATTGCTCAGATCAATACTTTTCTCTCCATTGAACACTTCTTGCTTGTGATTAAATGCATCCTGAGCTATGACTACAAAAGAATCCGGAGGAACGGGATAATCCTGAGTGCCTCCTAATGGCTCTCCTGGAAATTGAAATATGTAAGTTACACTTTCCAGCCAGGTTCCCATTCTACAAAAAACCATCCCATCCAGATAAACTGTATCTTCAGAAGAATTGTATAATTCAAAAAATTGATCGTAAAAATAGAATATTTTATTAGGGGGGCCACAAGTATAAAGCTCATTGATCTTTATACCGGGCGACGTTCCTGATACAATCGTATAAACAGTATCCTGATAGGATTCATTGTTCCCGGGAGAGAGAATTTTACTGGCTGTTACCATTATTGTGTCTGTGGAAGTAGAGTCCAGATAAGATTTAATAGTTGCCTTTCCCTGGATATGTAAGGAATATTCTGCAAAAGGAATATTCTGAAAGACGACCATGCCTTCTGCATTAGTTGTATCTTTAAAAGCGGAAAGATTATAATCATTTGTGTTCAATGTTACTGGAATATCTTTTAACAACTGGTCTTCATACTTAACAAAAATCCGGATCGATAATTCCTGATCATGCAAAGAAGGCTGATCTCTAAAACATCCTGCTAAAAATACTATACCTAAACTCAGATATATCAGCTTTTTTACCATTGTGTACTTACCTCCAGTCCATAATAGATTTCTGGATTTAGCTCTTTATTACTGTTCCTGAAAGGATTGATCCATAGAGCACGATCATCGAAAATATTATTAATATAGAGAGAAAGTTCTGTATTTTGTGAAAGTGATTTTGTTATTCTAAAATTAAAGAGCCAATGTCCTCCATAATCAAATAATTCATTATCCCACCAATAAGTCATACCTTGATAAAAAGTTCGCTTGATCTCATCAACTTCTTTAGTTGTTTGAGCTGAATTATAGACCTCTTTTTTATTATCAACCGGAATATACTGAGCATCAAGAGTAATCCAGGTGCCAAGTCTTTGACTGACATAATTTAATTGATAATCAATAATAAATTTCTCTCGCCAGGTTGTGGAAGGTTTATACCAGAAATTTTCTCCTTCTGATGTGTCTGCTCTGTTATCATAAACTTTTCCTGTCCGACCTATTTCCGAGTACCGATAAGTGAAATTCATTTTAAGCTGGAGATTATAAACTCGTTTTGTTCTCATAGTTAATTCAGTACCATAGGAATCTTTCCATCCTTTATTTTCATAAATATTATAATCAGCCGCAGTGATTGTATCTGGTTTTATTTCATAGCCAAAAGGATAATATGTGCGGATAGGTCGATTATTGTTGCTCGTGTAATATCCGGTCAAAGAGAAACCAATGACATTACTAGGTCGCCAATCAATAGACGCTTCATATTTATTTGTGGTATAGGCCTTTAAATCAGGATTTTGTTGTGAATGAGATTCTTCAACTTTTACAGAATCTTCATTTAAGTACTCATAATATTCAGGTTCCAAGTAAATATAGGCCAGTGAGATTGACTTGGCACTCTTACCTGCTCCGATTCTAAATCTGAGATCATCATTGATAAAATATTGAAAATTAAAGCGGGGGCATAAATATTCGCCATGCCGGGTTTCCAGGAAGCTACTTTCAAGATCCAAGCCAGTAGGATTAAAAGCGCTATATCTTACTCCCAGTTGTAAGTTATATTTCTTATCCAGCAAACTACCTGTTATATTATCCTGAAGAAATAAATTATATTCCTGCAAATTAGAATATTCATCAAAACTATAGGAATGTCGAGTTGAATAAAATCCATAATAATTCCAGTAAGGATCTAGCTGCAATCCATCTCCTGTATTTTCCTCATAATTAAATGCCAAACCAGTACTGATATTATGAGTCTGCCCCCAAAAATTGAACTCCTGATTGCGTTTTAATTGTCCATTCAAGCGCCATTCATATCCAATTGTCTGTCTTTTACCAATAAACTGAGATAGAACAGTATCTGATAGCTCTTGACCATAATAATCAATACTTGTGTCGGCCGGAATAATAACCTGATCAGCGACAAGTTTTTCTTTGAATTCTTTGCGGCGATTGATGTGTAGGGTCAAAAGTCCATTATACTCTCTGTCATTCCGGGGCAGGTAATCAAAAGAAAAAGAACCGGAGGCTCGATAACCTCTATTATAATCCTTCAATTTATATATTCCGCTCGGTTTATCACTATCAATTGTGCGTGTATAAGTTGTATAAAAACGTGTGGTTAGTTTATCATTTAAAAAAGGCCGTGAATAATTCATTTTTCCATATATTCTATGGTATTCATCACCTTTTTCACGTAAATCTCTTTCGCTGTATCCATAATTCAAATGGTAATCAATTAGTCCTTTTTTTAATTTAAAACCATCACTGAAACTGGCTGTCTTCGTATCCGGATTCAATTTGGCTTTGAGTTTCGGTTGAACATAACCACTTTTAGTTGTGACTTTAATCAGACCATTACTAAAATCTCCATATTCAGCCGATGGTATGCCACTTATAACTTCCACTGATTCAATATTATCAGCTGGTATTGTCCGCAGATCAACGCCCCCCTTACCACTTGCCATAGCATTTGCTCCGCTGGAAATTTCATTACCATCTACAATAATTGTACTCCCAAAAGATTCAAGCAGGCCTTGAGTTCCTGAGACTGTGACCGAACGAATGCCTACCATACTTCTCTCTGAGAGACCGGGATTTTTTGATTTTTCAATTCCAGGTACAAGATTCAGAATATCTCCCAGACTAGTTGCCTGTAGATGTTCTATTTCACCTGAATTGATTTTGCGTGTGGTAACTGCTTCTTCTGGAATCACTTCCTCACCGTGGGAGCGGACTTCTATCCCTCCAATCATAAAACAGTAATCTGATCTATTTCTACCACGTTTCTTTTGATGGTGTTTATTCCTTCCCAGCCCATACTTCTCTCGGCAATTTGCTTTGAGCAAAAGATCAATATTACATTCATAAGTTCGGTTAGCCTCCACCTTTAGATCGAATAAAATATTTTTATAATAATCAGGTTTGGAAGCTTCAAGCTTGTAATTCCCGGGTACTACATGATCGATAAAATAATGGCCTTCCTCATTTGTGACAACCGATCTTAGAACTTCATTTTCAGGTATTTTGATCAACTTAACTATAGCATAGTCTAAGGCCTTATGATCAAGTCTCCTTCTAATGGTTCCATTAATATTGGAAGCCGTCAATAGGGCAGGGATAAAACACAATATAAAAATCATTAATCTGCGCATAATTTAAACCACCCTTAAAATTATCTAAAATAATTCACAGCAATTGAATTTAAATAAAAAAAAGCAAACTCAAAATTAATAGTAATGGGTCAAAAACAAGCCCAATTCTAAGAATTAAAGCTTTGTTACCCGATTATTTAAAACTATCCAGGGCATCTTCTTGCAGATCACCGGAAACAGATATTATGTAATTCTCGGTATCAAGATATTTGTTGGCCACCCGCTTAACATCTTCCAATGTAACCGCCATAATCCTATCCTTTGCATTGTCAAAATAATCCAAAGGCTGATCATAGCGAAGCATATTATAAACCAGATTGCCAATATCATCTTTGGCTCTGACTCTGTAGCCCAGCAAAGAGATTCCTCTATATTTAGCTTTTTCAAGCTCATCCTGAGTAATGCCTTTCTTCTGCACCTTTTCAATCTGTTCAAATATTCCACTGATCATTTCTTTAGCATTATCCTTATCGGTTTTTGTGCGTAT
>JAIPHI010000083.1 GCA_021735285.1 Fidelibacterota bacterium
TTTTAGGTTCTTCACAGAATGCTGTACTTTCCCAAATATGGGTGGCGATGTGTTACTATCTCTTGCTTAGATACATTAAATATCAGACCCGATTTGCCCATTCTTTAACTGTTCTACATACAATGATAAGCGAAGTATTAATGGCCAGAGTAAATCTATTAGATATTTTACAACTTAAGGAGACTACCATCCATAAAGCAAGAGCCCCTGATAGGAAAATTAAACTATTTTAACCGGACAGTTGTGATTTCATTTATCAGATTTGAGCATTTCTACAATCTCTCTAAATAAGGGATCAGTTGACCATACCTGGGCTGTTCTTGAATCAGGATCCTGGATTGCCTTAGATAAGGAGGTTACCGATTCCGGTAATCTGACATCCATCTTTTCCCATTCATCAAAGATATTTTGTAAACCTTCGATATCTATATCTGACTTGTCAGTGTTTTTCAAATAATTAATAATAAATTCAGAAATCATTTCCTGTAAATTTCGATTATTTTTCAATAGACATGAAGTTCTGAGAAAATACCTGGCTGATAAAACGGGATTTTTTTCTCCTGATTTATTATTTAGTCTTAAAATTGTTTCAAACATTAAATAAAAATATAAGACTTTCAATTCTGGCACAGGAATTTTATCCAATTTCAACCCTTCAACTTTTTTGAAAATATTATCTACTATGTTTTCGACTCCATTAAATTTGTTAATAATAATAAGTTCACCAATGGATAATAATTTTGTTTTCAATGTAGAATTTTTATCAGTAATCTTTTCAAGACTCTCCGATTCATTTATGAATTGATCACAAATTGATTTAATAGCATTATACGCCTGGATATTAAATGCTTCATATTTCACTGAAGTTTTAATAAAGGATTTATAGGCAGGAAGGACTTTATTAAATTTTTCAATGTTAGCATATGCATCCCCCAGATTATACCAGGCTTCAGGGTGGTCATCTTTAATCTTAACTGCTTTCTTATATGATTCTATCGCATCTTTATATTTTCCCATTTCAGTATAAGCATATCCTACATTAAACCAGGCGTCAGGCCAGTCATATCTTATTTCAACTGCTTTCTTATATGATTCTATTGCATCTTTATATTTTCCCATTTCAACATAGACATTTCCCATATTATTCCAGGCTTCCAGGTAGTCATCTCTTATTTCAACTGCTTTCTTAAATAATTTTATAGATTTTTGATAATCCCTTTTTTCATTAGAGCTATGAACAATTGCTCTATAGAAGTAAGCAATACCCAGTTTTTCTTTTTTTTCAATCATTTGTTCTGTTATTTCAAGGATATTTTTCCACTCAGCATTTTTAAACATTTCATACAACTTGACTTCATAACTTTCTCCATAGGTTTCACTTACTTCTTTAAGTTGAGATATCCTATTTACAAATGATGTAGATTCTGATAATTCCAGAGCTTTTTCATAAACAGGCCTAAGTTTTAAATTTTTAGATTCTGTTCTTTCCTGTAATTGTTCCTTATCTAGCAGTAGAACAGCAAGTTCTGCCATCCAGCTCAAATTATCTTCTACAGATACAGACTGACGGATCTGGTACCAGATCCTATAAAAATAATCAGAAATATTATAAAATGTCTCACTACTTTTTATATTTTGACCGGATTTCAAATCGACTTTTCTTAGTTTGCCCTCAGTTTTAAGCCTTTTAAGGGTTTCACTAATAACACCAACCGACTTATTAACATTATTGGCAATTTCAGAGGGAGTTTTGGCGGGCATACCACAGCATAGTTCACCAATTATTAGCTTTTGCACACCGCTTAATTTTTCTGTTTTATCCTTAAAATAGGGCGTCAATTCAGTTATTTTTTTCAGAATATCATTGGTAAATAATTCATCCTTTTCTTTTAAAAGATCATAAATAAATAGGATAAGTCTCGGATTACCTCCTGTGAGGATTCTGAATACTTCTATTTCACTTTTATAATTATCAATTTTATTAATAATCTCAGGATCATTTCTTACAGACGCTTGTTTTTTTAAAAAATCAATTACCTCATTTTGATTCACTCCTGTTAATTTTCTCCAAATAAAAAAATTATAAAAAGGCTCACCATAATTTTCAACAGCATCAAAAATGGCAACAGCAGAACCAATTATCAGAATAGTGTCAGGATTTTCCTGCATATATCCCCTTAGTCTTTTTAAGTCCCTTTGCGAAAGCTGGTTACCAAATAGTTGTTGGAGATTTTCAAGAAGGAGTATATATTTTTTCCCATTATATGAATACAATTTATTAATAATATTGAAAAATTTATTCTCGATCTCTATTCTTTTATTATCTTTTTCTTCTTTTTTCCCTGAAAATCGGACTTTACATAGATCGTCAAATTCTTTTTTTAACTTCTTGGTTTCCTGAGAATTAATCCCCCCAGACTTTTTAATTTGGTCGAATATCCTTTTAATAGTCACAACTAACAAATGATATAGAGAATTCACACTAAAAAGTTCTTCCGGATATAATATGGGAGAATAATACTGTTTCAATAAATTATTTTTTAAGATTCTCAAATATAACATCCTCAGAAAATGAGATTTACCAATACCTCTATTTCCAGATATAATTATACATTGATTGGAAGTACTACCATCTTTAGGTTCCAATCTATTAAGTATATCTTCCAGATATTTTTTCCCAATGATAAAAGTAGATTCAATTTCATCATTGGATTTTTGTAATGGATCATATTTAAACATAAAGTCCTCTTATTTTTCATAATAAAAATGTTGCTTCCAATAATCAGATAACATAACAGAAAGAAAAGTATATTTTCCATCTCTTTTTTTTATATATCCTTCATCAATTAGTCTTTGTAGGATTGTATTAAGACGCTTCTTATTATCAGAAATTAATTCTCCGGTAAAAGCAAATATCTCATCAAAATCCATAGGCCTATCAGTCAAACGGATAAGGATGTTTTTAGCTGGATTTACATTTCTATCAAAAAATTTGTCAATCCTTGTATGATATTGTGAAAATGCCGGCAGATTTGATTCGATTAATTTTGTGTAAACATTTTTAATCTCCTCTTTGTCTGATATGTTATAGTTCCTATCAAATTCCTTATTTATCATATCAGCAAATACCTGAATGAAGTAATGAATCCCATCAGATATTTTAGAACTACAAAATTCATGGGCACTATCTGTGATTTCAATATTAACACTTTTCATCAGAGACTTTAAAAAAGTAATACTATCACTCTCATTCATAGGTTCTAAACGTTGAAGTTGTAAGTCATTAATTAGATCTTCGGACTCTAAATTTCTAACAGTGGCATTAATATTTATCGATCCCGTCATTATCATTTGAACATTTCCTGCCTGCCTTAATGACCTGAGCCATTTTAAAAATAAAATTGCTCTTTCCCCTCCAATTTCATTGAGGAAATCAGATATCTCATCTAAAACGAGTATAATGTTTTTTTCAGGGAAATGCTTAATTATTGTTTCAGCTAATGAAAGCAGCTTATCCGGTTCTTGTTTTCTTAAATTTCCTGTTTCAATACCAATACCTTTAACCTTTATTTTTCCTATCAAAGATGTAAATAAATTAGAAAAATCTTTAAATTTTCTTTTTGATTTTAATATTAGTGTTTTTGAATTTTTGGATTGTACCGTATCAAGAATATAATTATAAAATCCTTTAATAGTATGAGTCCGTTGTAAATGTAAATAACAAAATGAATATTTATGTTTATTCCTTCTCATAAATTCCTTAATAAAACTGGATTTACCCCACCTTCTCGGTCCTGGAATAATAAAGCTGGCTTTTTGCTTTTTCATATTTTCCGATAAATATTTTAATTCCTTATCTCTCCCGAAAAAATTATTACCAGTAACTTCGGATCCTGGATTTATTGCTATTGGTTTTATCTCTTTACTATTTTTCATCATTTACATCCTCATAATAATAGTTGGATACCAATCTATCACAGTATAATATACAAAAACATATTCAATTAGTCAACAATTTTGTTTACTAAACTTATATTATTAATTAATTGGGATAGTTTAACCATATTATCTAATCTTTAACATCCATACAGTATTCAAAAGTTTTGAATAATCTTTTCATAAATTAAAAATATATTCATATTAATTTAATTCAATTTAACATAGAGCATTTAACCTTATCCATTATTTTCTTAAATTTACCCTGCTGAGTGATTTTTAATTATAGGAGTTATGGATAATAATGCCTAAAACAAAAATTTATCTTGATAATAATGCAACTACTCCTTTGCACCCTAGAGTTAGAAAAAAAATGATCAATACTATGGATGTCTTTGGGAATCCTTCCAGTTTGCATCAATTTGGCAGAGAAGCAAGGAGTCTAATCCAGAATGCACGTAGGGACATTGCTGATTTCATAAATGCTGACCCAGATGAAATCATTTTTGCAGGCAGCGGATCGGAAGCCAATAATACAGTGCTTTCAATGCTCACCTGCCCCAGTAAGCCATGTACTATTCGTTCTGAGCAAAAGCCTCACGTGATTACTACTGAAATTGAACACCCCTGCATTTTAGAAACTGCCAGTTGTATTAATCAGACAGCTGAAGTCGATTATCTCGGAGTAGATGAGCTAGGTAAGATTGATCTTAAGGAATTGAAAAGAAAACTCAAAAATAACACAATTTTAGTTTCAGTCATGATGGCTAATAATGAAATCGGAACAATCCAGGAAATAAAGAAAATAACTGAAATTGTAAAACAGCACGGCTCTTTGATGCATACTGATGCTGTACAAGCAGTAGGCAAACTTCCTGCTGATGTAAAGGATCTGGATGTTGATTATTTATCAATGTCTGCTCATAAAATCTATGGCCCCAAGGGCATTGGTGCTCTCTATATTAAAAATGGGGCTCCATTCTGTCCTTTTATTCGGGGTGGACATCAGGAAAAAGGACGCCGGGCTGGAACAGAAAACACAATGGGAATCATTGGTTTTGGGGAAGCCATTCGGCTCCGTAAAGAAGAAATGTTATCAGAAGAGAAGCGTTTAAAAAAATTAAGGCAAAAATTAAAAACCGGACTTGAAAACAATATAAAAAAAATTAAGTTCATTGGAGATCAAGAAGATACTTTACCTAATACCCTTAATGTTGCATTTTATGGCGTTGAAGGAGAATCAATTCTTCTCTATCTGGATAATGCGGGAATTGCTGTATCCACAGGTTCGGCATGTAGTTCCGGTTCAACTAAGCCTTCCCATGTCATCTCAGCTACTGGGTTGGAGCAGGAATATATTCATGGCTCGATTAGAATTAGTATGGGAAGAAATACAACAGAAGAGGATATTGATTATACTATCGAAACATTTACAAAAGTAATACAAAAATTAAGAAGTTTTACAACTTTTAATAACGAAACGGAGAAATAGATGGATACTCCTAAGTGGGTCTATTCTGAGCAGGTTAAAGAACATTTCATGGATCCTCATAATGTACTGGAAGGTAAACCTGATGATTTCGATCATGATGGTAAAGGCATCGCCGGCAGTATGCAATGCGGTGATGAAATGCTGTTTTTAATTAAAGTCGATAAAGCTCAAGAGATTATAACGGATTGTCGCTGGAAAACATTCGGTTGCGCCAGCGCCATTGCCAGTGCTTCTAAATTATCAGATATGGTCAAAGGCATGCAACTGGAAGAGGCTTACCAAATAAATGCCAATGATATAATTGTAGAATTAGGTGGTTTACCGGATAAAAAAGTGCATTGTTCGGTGCTTGGTGATAAAGCTTTACGCGCAGCAATCAAAAACTATTACCAAAGAATAGGAGAGCCTGAAAAGATACCGGAAGATTACAATCGACTAATCTGTGAATGTAAAAATGTTACAGAAAAGGATATTGAAGATGTAGTTCTTGATAATATCAGAGATTTCAGAAAATTACAGGAAGAGACCGGTCTGGGAACTGTTTGTGGGCAATGTATTGATGAAGCCAAACAAATCATGCAGGATTATATCGGACACTACTTTGAAAGCAGAAAGCAGAAAGATTAAAGCAAAAATCAGATAGAATGAATCCTTCATATGGGGGATTAATATACTTTCTACTTTATATGTTTCTGGTTTCTGCTTTAAAGATTGTCGGAACGCCCGGATTTGAACCGGGGACCCCTTGCACCCCATGCAAGTGCGCTAGCCTGACTGCGCCACGTTCCGTTCTGAAATAACATTAATAATTTATAACCACACTTGCATAAAATCCAGTCCAGTTTTTAATAATAAATAGATAAATAAATCAATTATCCCAGCACAATAATTTTTACTTTAGTATTCATAGTTTTTTTGTATATCCATGCTAGGATCAATAGAATTTCAAATCATCAATTATATATTGGATTCTTCAATGCTATTAAAGTCACACAGTTATTGATCATGTAAGAATCAGATAATCCTCAAAATAACCAGTTTTGAAAATATTTCGGCAAATATCGATCCTAAAATAAAAAGCATAATGCCTTTTAATCCTTGCACTTTGTAATTCTTACTAAAAGACTTATACATCAGTAATATTGTCCATATTGTAATCAGAAGTAGGCAGATGATTGATAAACTCACCATTATATTATCATATGAATTAAAACTAAATAATCCGAAATCCTGTATTTCACGGAATGACCGTAGATGGCAATATTTTTGGTACGGTTCAGATAAAGTGATCATACTCGATATTAATAATGGCCATCTAGCCAATGCTTGTTGACCAAGAAAATCAACAATATCAATATTCCGTTTTGTAAATATTTTCCCCAATATTACTAATGAACCTGTTAATATAATCAGGTTTATATAACCTTCCAGAATAAACACTATAAAGGACGACGGCCTTCCAGTATGAACATCAAACACACCATCAAAATGAATATTAGCAAATGAATTGATTACACCAGCTATTAATATAATGGTTAATCCAATAATAAATGTCTGATATTTCGATAAATATCTAAAAGGTTCAAATAAAATTTTTAATAAACTTTTTTCTGAATTATCCATAATTGAAATCCTTCATTTTAGGCTTTGACCAATTTTGGGAATAATCTGATTGAAAAAATTAATTATTATATGCAGATGACAATTTAGTACTACGGTATTAAATTATTCTTAGTTGAGACCTATTGAAAACTTAATAGAGCCTCTATTTTCATGGAATATATAATTTTGCTGCCTCCATATTACTGCAGATATATAATAATTGCAAATACTTTAAAATTTTATCCAACAAAGTATGGATTTTATATTCAAACTTTTGCTCTTTTGATATTTAATATTATAAGATGCAAAAATCACTTTATATATCTCCCATAGGCCATCCTTATTATAACATTCTGTGAAAAACAATTTACATAATCTTTAGAAGATACAAAATTCATCTTGGAATTATAGTTTTAATGGTTAAATTTTACTTCAGAGATTGGGACTTGTATTAGTATAATTTTTGTATCAAAGAATTATCATTACTATTTATTACAATATTTTTAAAAATGTATCTTTTAAAATTCCACTTCTTTTATTCTTTAAATAAAAGTGTTCATAAAAATTAATAAGCTTCGAGGAGCTGTATGGCATTACGAGAAAAATTCAAAAAACAGGGCAATTGGCTTTTTAAAAGGCGAAGCTACTTGCCACTTTTAATCTTTCCTTTTTTAATAATTGCCCTTTTCAATTACGAGCATCTGGAAAGCTATCTGGGGAAAAATTTTGGCGATATTTATGGAGTAATATGTATTGCCATTTCTTTTCTAGGACTTGCAATTCGAGCTATAACAATTGGATACACACCCAAAGGAACCTCAGTTAGAAGTACAGATGGACAGGTTGCTGATACATTAAATACTACCGGCATGTATTCTGTAGTGCGCCATCCCCTATATCTTGGAAATTTTATTACATTCCTGGGCATGATTTTATTCATTCAGGTTTGGTGGTTTAGTATTATTGGTATGTTGGCTTTTTTCATCTACTATGAACGGATTATGTATGCAGAGGAGGCCTTTTTAAGAAAAAAATTTGGTAAGCAATATCTGGAATGGGCTAAAGAAACACCTGCTTTCTGGCCAAAATTTAGAAACTGGAAGAAACCTAAACTTCGCTTCCTTTTCAGAAGCGTATTAAAAAGAGAATATTCCGGCTTTTTTACAATAATAATATCATTTACCATGATTGAATTTCTGGGAAATTTGATCTCAAAAAGCAAGTTTGAACTGGATCTTAATTGGATAATTTTCTTTTCTGTTGGAGTTATAATCTATCTTACATTGAGAACTATTAATAAAACTAGTAAAATACTACATGTAGAAGGCAGATAAGTATCTTCTGTCTGACCTAACTTTAATTTTATTGTACTTCTTCATCTTCATCTAGAATTTGAAGTATATCCTGCAGACCGGATTTAATATTGCGAGCCACTTCTCTCAATTGTTTGACTTCAGCATCATCCCCGTTCTCCTGTCCTTTAAGCTCACCCGTCTTATAAAACTGATCAATTTCGCTTTTATCTAAATTTCTGACTAACTCGTTAGCGCCTTCGATTGTATATTTTTTTTCATATAAGAGATACTTAATTAAATTTAATAGTTTAATATCCTTTTCTTTATAAACCCTGTTTCCTGAACTATTTTTAGAGGGTGATAAATTTGTAAATTCTTTTTCCCAATAGCGTAGCACATACTTTTTTACATCCAGTATCTCGCTTACTTCTCCAATACTATAATAAAGTTTTTTAATATCTTTTAACATATACTTTTCATTTTTTATTATGTATTAATATACTGGAGCTCAAGTATAAAAGCAATCATTGATTAGTATTTACTTTAGATAATCTTCGCAAATTAAAAGATGAAAAACCAGGCCCGATGCTACCCCGATCTCTCAAATCCGGTATATCCAAAATTCCTTTAACTGTGAAGTTTATTATTCTTTTATGAATACATTGTGCGGATTAAAATGGTGTTTTTTATAAAATTCTTTTGTGAATTCACAGAGCAATTGATAAGCATTTTTAAGTGTAGCTTCATCAGGCAAGAATACGACTCTAAAATGATTTGTACCTGGCTTTTCTCCAAAACCACTACCAAATACAACCAACACCCCTGTTTCTTCCAGTAATTCCAGAACAAATTCTTTATCACTGACATTTTTAGGAAGCTGAATTCGGGGAAATGCATAAAAAGCACCTCCTGGCTTGACGCAACTAATACCGGGAATATCATTCAGCATTTCATATGTTATGTCCCGTCTTTTTTCTACTTTCTTGAGGACAGTATTCAAATGTTCATCACTACCTTCTAGTGCCGGCGCTATCATGTGTTGTTGTGGATGAGGAGCACATAACCGGGCTCTCAAAAGTTTGTTCACAGCCTTTCTATATTCACTCATAACATTTAAAGGATCATGAAATATTGCCCAACCCACTCTCCAGCCTGGCATTATATAATTTTTACTCAATCCCCCAAAAGTAATCACAGGTACATCTTCCGATAAAGAAGCAATCGAAATGTGTTCATTATCATCAAACAATAATTTGTCATAAATTTCATCGGCAAAAATTATAAGTTCATTTTGTCGGGCAAACTCTAGAATATTTTCCAGACTCTTTTTATTATAATTCGCACCGGTGGGATTATTAGGATTGATCACCACAATGGCTTTAGTCCGGTCGTTAACTCTCTTTTCAAGTTCGTTAAAATCGATCTGCCATCCATTTTCTTCATTTAAATAATAGGGATTTAATTCACCATGATAAACCGGTATTTGCCCTGAATATAGAGGATAGCCAGGTGAAGGTGTCATTATATTATCACCTGGATTTATCAGGCCAGCAATAGCCAATGTAATTGCTTCGGATGCGCCGCTAGAAATTATCACATCTTCTGGCTCGACACTATCGATGCCTTTTCTAATTTCGGCATCTCTGGCAATAGCAGCCCGTGCTTCTTGAATTCCCATAGAATCACAATAAGTTGAAACATTCTCATCACTATCATATTCCGAAGCTAATATTTTTTTACTGACAACAGACCGTAGTTTGTGGGGTGTTTCAAAATCATAAACTGGAGGATCACCAATATTTAAGTATAGTATTTTACGGCCTTCAGCTTCAATTTTCTTGGCAGCAACTACAATATCACGAATTGCATAGGATACTTTTTTTGTTCTTTCAGCCGGTTTAATAGTTTTCATTCTCTACCTCTTTTTAGCTATTTTCGGGCTTTATAATAGTCTTTATAAAAAGATGGTCATTTAAAATATAGCGGGCCAGCTCTACTATACCTTGTTTATCAATTTTATTAATTTTATCTAACAGTTCATCAATAGTAATTAATTCGTTATCTACAATAGCCATTTTTGCCAGTCGTTGCATCCTGGCGGCCATACTCTCAAGCGAAAGCATGGCAGTACCTTTATATTGTTGCTTTTTATGCTGTAGTTCATCTTCTGTAAGATCACCATCCGCTATTTTTTGTAGCTCTTTTAAAATAAGATCGCCGGTTTTATCTAAATTAGAAATATCAGTTCCCGCATAAATACCAAAGACACCTTTTTTCTTGTATAATCTTGCAAAGGCATAAATTGAATAGACAAATCCATATTTTTCTCTAACATTTTGAAAAAGACGTGAACTTAATCCTCCACTTAAGAGTACATTTAACAAAGCCAGTTCAAAACGTCTTTCATCCTGACGGGAAAATATTCTAGTTCCCAAAATAACATGGGCCTGTTTTATATCGCGGGTATAGACGCTCTTTTCCTGTTGGACTGGTTCAAAATCATAGTGTTTATGAACAGTTTTAACTCCTGAATTTTTGGAGAAAAACTTACGTACTTTTTTAACAAGACGTGCATGCCTTACTCGGCCTGTCGCAGCAATAACTATATTATCCGGATTATAGTAGTCATTGACAAAATTTAGGATTTGCGTTTTGGTAATATTACTAACACTATCTTGAGTTCCCTGAATAGCACGCCCATAAGGATGCTGAGGGAATAACTGTTCTATAAAAAAATCATGAATTGCTGATGTAGGTGAGTCTTCACTATCTTTTATTTCCTCTTTGATTACCATTTTTTCACGTTCAATATCTTCTCCTCGGAATAAATTATTTTGGACGACATCAGCTAATACATCAATGCCCTCTTCCAAATATTCACTCATCAACCTGACATGATAGCAAGTATAGTTTTTGGCAGTAAATGCATTAATATTACCCCCCAAAGATTCAATATCATGAGCGATTTGAAAAGCGGACCTGTTCTCTGTGCCTTTAAAAGCCATATGTTCGAGAAGATGTGCTAAACCATTTGTCTGCTCTGTCTCATCATTTGAACCGGCTAGTACACAGACTCCCAGGGCAACTGAATAGACGCTGTCCACATACTCCGAAACTATTCTCAGCCCATTCGATAATGTTGTTTGTTTGTAACTATTTAATGCCATTTCTAATTCCTATCCCGCACAAAATAATTAACTCTTAAACTAAGCTA
>JAIPHI010000084.1 GCA_021735285.1 Fidelibacterota bacterium
ATGATAATAAGATAGATAAATTCTATAATTCCATGGAAATAGCATTGAGGGAAGATGATGAAAATAATATTAAGACTCCTAATATTTATGATCACATTTATGATTTACATGGATTGTATATTACAACAAATGCTGATACTCATTTCGATAGGCTTTTTGATCCCCTTAATATCATTTATGATCCATTGGAATTTACAATCCAAAAGATAGACAGCACTAATATATATCATATACATGGTTCTATAAAAGATAAAGAAAGTTTAGTGTTTACTGTTTCAAAATATATGAGGAGATATACTAATTCTAAGTATGACAAATTCAGAAATTTTTTAAGAACAATTTTTAGAGAGTATACAGTATTATTTTTGGGATATGGTCTTGCTGAATTTGAGCTACTAGATTTCATTTTAGAAGAAAAGGAATCGAAAAATAATCAACATTTTATGCTATCACCATATTACCAGAATGAAATAAATATACTTAACTATGAACAGAAATACTATAATGATCTGGGAATTAATGTCCTTCCATATGAAAAAGATAATATAGGCTATAGACAATTAGAAAAAGTAATTAAAAAGTGGTCTGACGAAATAGAAGATGTTACTAATGTATTACCTAAACAGGCTAACTTAATTGATGAGGCAGTAGAATAGTTATGTCAGATAAAATAAAAAAAACATTACAAATAATAAAAAATAATAAAAGTTTAGAAAATCATTTATTTAAAAAGTTATCCAATGCCTCTAAGCCTCTTGAATGGCTTGAGCCTCTAAACCAAGCTGGATATTTCGACCCGTCAAATCAGCCAACTCCAAAAAAATCAAAACAAAGTACTGGGTATTATTATCCTACCTGGAATGTTCTTAGTGCTCTTGAAAATATGGCAAAAAAAAATGAAACAAGCCCTATAGATGATATCTCAAAAAAGTTACAGGAAATTATAAATAGAATAATAGATTTTAAAGAAAATAATAAAAAATCAAATAATTATCGAACCGACTGGTATCTTTTAAAAATACTTTCCCATTTTCCTGTAGAATATATTGAAAAAAAACATATCCAATTTATCAAGGAAGGTCTAATCTCTGGTATCAAAATCTCACCTTTTGCACATGATTTAGGAAAACAATTTCTTCCTAAAATAATTAAAAATAGAAAAATAAAATATCTACTAAATCTTCTTGAATCTATTCTTGATTATAGAAAACCAAGTAAGGAAGGTGATACAGAATATAAATCAATTATGGATTCTTACTATCTAAAAGAATGTTTAGATAATAACAAAGAAGATATTGCTATACTTTGTCCCATAGAAGCTGCTAAGATAGCAATTACAAAAATGAGGGAAATATTAAAAGAACATAAATCTCAATTTAATGCTGTGTGGATTCCTGCAATAGAGGATCATGAACAAACAATGTTTCCGGATAGATATAGTTGTCAAATTATATATTTTGTTCGAGATATGCTCGAAGACGCCGAGGCCGACAGCATTATATCATTAGTTCAAAATATGCTTAATGAAAAACACCCGATATTTAAACGTTTAGCATATCATTTAATTAATAATCATTACAACTCGATATCTGATCTATTCTGGGATATTGAATATAATCCACTAAACATTGTTGGAGTCCATGAACTATATAAATTATTAGATAACAATAGCAAAAAATTTAATAAAAAGCAGATTAATAAAATTATTAATTGGATAAAAAATCAAGAAATTTATTTATCAGAACAAGAGAGAAATAATCCTAAAAAAATTAAATCTATAGAGGCATATGAAAAAAAGAAATGGTTACTCCCTTTACTTGACAGTGGCAATGATATAGTTTTACGTAAATACCAAAAATATAATAATATTTATAATAAAAAAATAGAGCATCCTGGATTTGATTTTTGGCATGGCGATGTTAATGTGGAGTGGACATTGGATTCAAACAAAGTTGATATAAGTACTTTAGAAGAAAATAACAATAAAGAAGTTGCAGATTTCATCATTTCATATGATAAAGATAACAGATCTAAACAGACTCAATTTTATAGGCCAAATCCTTTTTTTAGAGAAATGGTATTTAAAAATCCGGAAAATTTTTCAACAAATTTGGAACCCTTTAAAAAAATACCGAAAAGTTATCAATATGAGTTATTGGATGCATTAAAGCAAGCATGGAAGAAAGGTAAAATATTTGATTGGGAAGAAATATTAAATTTTATTAAGGATATAGTTCAAATAGACAATTTTAGCAATGAACAGGAAACAAAAGGATACCATTATAATAAAATATTTGTTAAGACGGTATTAAGGCTTATCCAAGAAGGCATAAAAAACGATAATAATGCATTTTCACCCGATTATTTAAATCTTGCTGAAGAGATTATTCTACTTCTCATGAGAAAAGTTGAGTATAAAATGAGCTATACAGAAAATGGCGAGTTTGTCAATTCAGTTATAAATTCAGCAAAAGGTTTATTGTACATTACAGCTGTTGAATATTCTCTTCACTATGCAAGGCTTTATAGGAAAAACAAAGACAATAAATGGAAAAAATCTATAAAAACAGAGTTCACAAAGCAAATAAATAGACAAAATGAGAAGGATTTAGAATTTTCCATAGTAATGGGGTGGTTTTATAGAAATTTACTCTATCTTGATAAAGAATGGGCAGAAAAGTATTTTAATAATATTTTTGATATAAATAATAATGAACATTGGGAAGCTGCATTTACAAGTTACTTAACAACGAATTCTCAACTATACGAGAAAATATATAATCTATTCAGAAGCAATAGACATTATCAAAAAGGCTTGGATTATTCTTTTAATAATAAAAATGCATCAAAAAAAATAATTCAAAATATTGTACTTGGATACCTTGTAGATTGGGATGAATTGTCTGACTCTAATGGACTGATCATTAAACTTATAAATAAAGATAAGCCTGATTATTTATTAGAAATTGTCTCTTTTATTTATAGAAGTAGAGATCAATTTTTGGGAAAATACAATAATAAGATCAAACCATTATGGAGTGCTATATTTAATAAAACTTATTCAAGAATAGAAAAAAAAGAATACAAAGCTATTGCACAAAATTTATTTAAATGGATTACTGTTGTTGATGAGATAGATGATGATATATATAATTGGTTAAATTTTTCTGCAAAACATATTTATAAGGATATTTTTGCTGGATTTATTTTAGAAGATATGATTCGCCATGTTAAAAAGACGCCAGAGAAAATTGGTGATTTATATTGTATTTTATTAAACAATGAAATTTACCCTGAATATAAAAAGGGAAACATAATAAAATTTGTTGATATTCTTTATAAAAATAATAAAAAGGATATAGCTAATCGTATCTGCAATAGATATCTAAAAATGGGATATGAATTTTTAATGGAGACTTTTGAAAAATATAACAAAAACGATAAATAACATCTCTCTTATAAAAAATATATAAAATATTTTATAATTTTGATTTTATTACATTCTATTCAACTTTTATCCAATTTGCTAAAAATGTGTAGGAAACTTGCGTAGGATACGCAGATTTTATCGAGGAACAACTATACAGGAATATGGATAAATATGGATACCAAACACCGCTTATAAAAATAAAATGGGGTTTAAGTTAGAAACCTAAACCCTTGTTAATTCTACAGTACCCCGAGGAGGACTCGAACCCCCAACAACCGGCTTAGAAGGAATGGTTTATATCTGATTTTTCCTCCAGCAAAACAAATAAACCGGCACGGGATACCGGCACGTATAAATATTTCTAATCAGATAAAGCATTATTTACCCTATTTTTACCGGTTCATCTATAGACTTAAACTTCCGTCAATAAAGTTTACTTTCGGTTCATAAAATTAATAAATGTAATGTTAAAAATATTGGATCGAAAAAGTAAATAAGGGAGTTTATAAACTTCCTGTTGATGATGTCCGCTGGTATGGAGCTCTATGCAATCAAGGGACAACTCGATCTATCTATACATATAGATGGAAAAACCGCTTTACAGCTACTAGGTTATGCCCAATGCCTATCAGAGACACTCAGTAAATTATATTTATTTGGTTATAGAGGCGAAAAAATCACCCACCTGGTATAAGAAATATTATTCGGATAATCTTTTATTTACAGAGGTTTTATTAAATGGCCATACAGAGCATCAACATAAAAACTTTGCAATCAATATCTCTTCTGCTGAAAGGGCAATACTCGATATGTTATACCATTTCCTAAGGTATCATAGCTTTGGTGAAAGCTATCAAATAATGGAAAATGTGATTACCTTACATCCTAAAATATACCAGTATTTACTTGAATTCGATCAAGGTTAACCGAAGGTTTCTATTTACGGCTAATAATAACGAGTATAGCTGGTTTGATGAATTGAATTTAAATATAATCAATCTCAAAATTAATTGAAACCAGAGTTGTTTTAATCAATAAGCTATATAACATTTTATCTAATCTACTTACCTGATCATCTTTTACCAACCGCAACCTCTTATTTTTAGATTCTCGGGTAGTTTAATTATTATTTGTCAAAGAGGGAACTCTAAATTGTCGTCAACATGTAATTATAACTTTCGCAATCACATTCACATTGTCTTCCCTTCCGATTAAGCAAAAGAATATATTTTCATTTATAAAAAAACTAATCCATTGGATATGTTTACATGCAAGGCAAACCCAAATCGAGTAGGGTAAAGCGAGACTATTTTACTCTCGCTTTATCCCTCTCACAGAACCGTGCTTACGGGTCTCGTATACGGCTCATATTAAATCTTACTCAGCACATTGTACTGATACAAATACTACCTGCATTGTAGTCTGTTCTATCTATTGCAATATACAGGTTGTCTCTTCTCAAAATATTTCCAGTGTTTCTAGCACTAAGGCAATCTATACTGGAGACCAAGTTGATACTCAACTCTCACACGGATTGACAGATAAGCCGGCTCGTCACCACTTCTCTCTGCAATTCCTACTGACATTTCAGCCAGTATTATCTTTGTTTATACTTATGCATAAATAAAATTTCCTACAACTTAGATTTAATTTCGCCCCTTCGCATCTGTAATAATCTTTTGAATTACTACAGTCATTGTTATTAAGTATGCGTACCTTCTAAACAATGTCACCAGAATTTTGTCCTCTACTCTATTGCTAAAGTTTCACAGGTTCTGATTTTATCACTACTACGGGTTCATCTGTCATCTGCACTTTCATAACAAATTCTCACCTTTCGGCTTGGTTCTGCTTAGTCTATATAGACGAAAATGCAGACTTCCCTTGTTAAGCAAACTATCCTGTTAGTAAAGCCATCCGTTCTAACGTGTAATTGTATTCGGAAAATTTGGGTGTTGGCACTTTTTGCAACCTAACCCCAATTACCCGCCAAAGTCGGTTCATTTACATTATGTTCCACTAACTTGCTAAAAGTCTTCCTTCACACCTTCCCGTTGCCAGAAACGCACTTGACTTCGCATTGTCTTCCCTTCCGATTGGGTGACAGGATATTCGTTCAATTGTAAAAGAACTAATCCATGGGATATGTTTGCATGCAAGGCAAACAAAAAAAAGCCCTGAATTTTAAAAATTCAGGGCTTAATAATAAAATTCTAATTATTATATCAAAGCTTGTTCAAAATAATTAAAACACCTAGGCTAATAACAGCCGGTATTAACCAGAAAAATACATAATTATCAGGATGTATACTTAAAACACCAAGGGATCGTGCACAATATCCTGCAATAAAATTCCCTAAAATATTCCCCCCACCAGCAATTATAATTCTAAATATTTGATGTATACCAGCCCTATTCCTCCTGGTAATAAGGCTATCTAAAAATATATTTGCTGCTGAGAAAAAACTACCATATGCCAGGCCGTGCATTGCTACACCAAGTAAAATATGTGCCGGGCTACTAGCAAAAGCTAAAATTGCATACCTGGCTATATTTGAAACTACCCCTAATATTAAAACCTTTTTTAGGCCAAATTTCTTTATCATTGTACCTAAGGAGACCATGATTACAATCTCCGTTACTTGACCTAAACTTTGAGCCGGTAAGATATTGAATTCCGAAAACCCCAAAGATTTCATAAACGGGCCGGTTCCAAAAAAATAAAATCTATCTGCCAGGTATATAATTAACCCGGAAATTGATAGCAATATAATTTTAGGGTTTAAAAATTTTCGTAAAGCGGACTTGGGAATAATGGAAAAAGAAGCTTCCTCCTTAACTCCTGAAGGAGTGATTAATAAGCCAAAACTGCCGGCAATTATGGATGCCAGAGCTGAGATTACCAGGGCATCTCCCAACTTACTTTCCATTGCTCCCGGATTAATGAGTCGCATCCAAATCCATCCAACTACAAAAGCTGCCCCAATCCATCCGAGCGTTCCCAGTACTCGAAAATTACCGTAATCTTCTTTTCCATTTTCAATATGATGGAATATAATTGCCGTAGAAAGTGGAATAGTCGGACCAATAAACATCATATACACTAAATACACAATTAAAAATAGTGGATACGTTTGAATAGTTGATAGACTTAACATCAAAAGGGCGCCACTAAAGTGGCAAAGAGCAAATAATTTCTCGGACGAAATAATTCTATCAGCAACAACTGAGCCCAAAAAAGGAGCGGTAAGAGTTGATATAGCCGCCATAGCCATAACTGCTCCGGTTTGAGCTCCTGTGAAACCAAGTTGTTTCGTTAAATAAAGACTTAATATCGGTAGTACCGACCCTCTGGCAAAATATTCGAAAAAAATGAGGTTATATAATTTATGTTTTTCACTTTTGAACAATTTCACATCATTTACTCGCTATCTCCTGATAATAGACATAATTCCATCATTAAGGTATAAATCAAATATTTTGAATTAGCGGTATGTGCCAAGGAATTATGGACAAAATTGGACGCTATTTTATGTCTAAAACTAATTATCTTCAATCTAAATATTTTCCTAATCTTCTATAACAGGAATACGTTTTACTCTTGGATCGGTAAAAATATCGCTTTCGTCATCACTTGCTGAAGAAAATTCAGATACAATACATCCTTCTTCCCCTGCCTGAAACCAATGTTTCGTATCTGAGGTAATTGTAAACTGTTCTCCAGGGCGCAATACAATTTCATGTTTGACTGTTAGATATTCTGCATATTTTTCTGGAATTTCAGCTTTTATATCTTCTGTCGGCTCCCCTTCAATATATAAATATACTTCTCCTTTTCTGCAGCGGAAAGTTTCCATTTTGCCATCACCGGTTTGTTCAGTAGGTGGATGACGATGTTCAGGGCATATTTGATATGGAAAGAGAACTAATTCCTTGGCGCAATAGCGGTCATTATTTACATATACAACGACTTCCAGACCAATATTTTCAATATCTTTTACTCCAAGATCAGCAATCTCGATATTTTCCTTCTCCTTCGGTGTTAGAATTATACCTGCTTCATGAAGAATCTTAGCGGTTTTTTCTTGTAAACGTTTATAAGTTGCCCTCTTCATTATTACCTCCTTAAATTATTATTTAATTTTAATAAAAGTAGCTCATATAGTGCAGCTATACGACAAATAGAATTTGTGTGAATAGCAATTAAAAAATCCATCATTATAATTGAATTCTCTACCACTCCCCTTCTTATCCCATTCCCTGGAATAGGTTTCCGGTTTCAAATTTTCAATATCAAGTTTTAGTATCAAAGACCAATTATTGTAACTTATTTTTTTATTAATAATCGGGTCTAGATTTCTGGTCCTAGCCCTACCTCATATCCCCTATGTAACTAGTCCACCCAACCACTTCGTCATACGATTACTCAACCAGGATCCTTATTCATCTCAACCTTAATCTTTACCTAAACTTTATAAGAGATACTTGATGTTAATAATTTTATAATAATTTTATTGCTTAATGACCTTCTCAGTCTTCGGATCAAAATAATGGACTTTGCTCATATCAATATGGAGTTTCATCAACTTATCATTTTGATCTTTTCCGGGAATAAATTTTTTACTACTTACTATTATTCTCGTTTTTCCGGTCGTCAAATATATATAAGTTTCGTTACCCATAGGTTCATATACTTCCATAGATAATTCTACCTGAGTTGATTCAGCTTCAGGCTTTTCGATATACAAATTTTCAGGACGAATACCTAGAATTACTTCTCTGTTAATATAAGATTTTAGAATTGGCATATGAGAATCAGGAATTTTTATCTGAATATTGCCTTCATCTGCAAATAAACCATTATCATTTTTTATAATAGTTTTTATGAAATTCATACTGGGGCTTCCAATAAAGCCAGCCACGAAAAGATCCACAGGATCTTCATAGAGTTGCATTGGAGTATCGATCTGATGGATTATACCATCTTTCATCACTGCAATCCGATCACCCATGGTCATAGCTTCCACTTGATCATGGGTAACATATATCATCGTTGTTTGTAATCTTTTATGTAGTTTTTTTATTTCAGTCCTCATCTGAACACGTAGTTTAGCATCCAGATTGGATAAAGGCTCATCAAATAAAAATACTTTCGGTTTTCTGACTATTGCTCTACCCAAGGCAACCCGCTGTTTTTGTCCACCAGATAAATTCTTAGGTCTCCTATCAAGTAAAGAATTAATTTCCAAAATTTTGGCTGCCTCTTCCACTCGTTCTTTAATTTTATCTTTTTTATATTTACGCAATTTTAAACCAAAAGCCATATTCTCATAAACATTCATATGTGGATAGAGGGCATAATTTTGGAATACCATAGAAACACCTCGGTCTTTAGGCAACACATCATTGACTAAGGTATCCTCAATATAAACATCTCCCTCTGTGATTTCTTCCAGACCAGCAATCAAACGGAGTGTGGTTGATTTTCCACAACCAGAAGGACCGACCAGAACCAGAAATTCTCCATCTTTGACAGATAAGTTTAGATCTTCAATCACCTTTACATCTTTTTCATATTCTTTAGAAAGTTTTCTTAATTCAATTTGAGCCATAGTCTTTTACCTCATAATATTACTTATGTTATCACATTTCATTGTTTTTTTTCTTGTTTTGATTGAGAAATTCTCCATACAACTTTTCTTGACATTCGGGGCATATTCCATGAGTAAACTCTGCCTCTGAATGCTCGGCAATATAGGATTCTACATGATCCCAGTAGCCTTTATCATTGCGAATTTTCTTACAGGAGGCACATATTGGAAGCAAGCCCTTGAGAGTTTTAATCCTTTCTACTGCCTCAGTAACTCTTCTGTCTAGTTCTTTTTTTCGCTGAATCAGTCGATAATGGCGGAAAAAATAAAATCCTATTATACTCCCAATGATTGCAATAATACTACCCATATAAAATAAGGTAGTTTGATAATAATGGGGCTGGAGCTGGAAACTAAAAGAATCACCTACTTCATTCCAGATATCATTATTATTAGATGCTACCACTCTAAAAGTATAATTTCCAGGTGGAATATTGGTGTAAAAAGCTTCTCTGCGGTTGCCTGCATCTATCCATTTTTTATCCCAGCCTTTTAATTTATATTTAAAATTAACCTTATTAGGTGCGATAAAGCTTAATGCAGTATATTTGAATTCCAGATCACCCTTGCCAGGAGAGACCTTAGCTCTCTCCTGGGTGCAATAATTCTTACCATCGATCATAACATTTTCGATGATAACCGGAGGTGACCGGTCATTTCTAATAACATTTTTGGGATCTATATGAACAAGTCCCCTGATAGTGGGATACCATAGATCCCCATCGGCAGTTTTACAAACAGAAGGGTTGCCAAAACTACATTGCCGGGTTTTCATTCCTTCTGCAATGCCAAAGGAATTAACCTCAATTTCGCTGGTGCTATCGAAACTGAAATTGAGTAAATTCTGCTTTTTAACCTGATAGATCCCGGTGTTGCTACTCATCCATAAATATCCAGAATCATCCTCGATAATGGAGTAAATAGATCCGTAAAATAAGCCTTCTTTATCAGTATATGAAAAAATACTATCCTGATAGATCCTATTGAGGCCTTCAGAAGTACCAACCCACATATTTCCATCATTATCTTTATAGAGTGACCAGATGACATCTGATAACAATCCCATTCCCATAGAATAATGCCGGAATCCATTATCGGCCGCTTTATATATACCATCATCCCGGGTTGCTATCCAGATCACACCCATTCTAGTTTCATATATTTCTGATATAAATTCCCCATAAATACCATCTTCGTGATCAAAATTGTATATTTCATTATCTTGTAATAGATCCAGTCCTGATCCATCTGTACCAATCCATAAATTACCCTGTTGATCATATTGTAATGACCAAATTGTATTTCCGGAAAGACCATCTTCCATTGTGTATTGTTTGAACTCCCCATTCTCTAATTTTATCAATCCCGCACCATCACTTCCAAACCAGAGGGTCCCATCTGGTTCTCCTGTGATCGATAAGATAATATTGTTAGGTAATCCATTCAGGGCTGTATAGTGATCCTCAACTTTTCCGTTTTTTAAACTTAATACTCCCCCATTTAGGGTTCCCAACCATAATTTACCATCCCGACATCCATAAACAGAATAAATATAATCAGCTGGTAATCCCTGCCGGGTCGTAAAACTACTCGCTGCCCCTCTAAAAAATCGATTTAGTCCGGCTCCTTTTGTGCCGACCCAGATATTACCTTCTATATCCTGGAATAATGAAGATATCAAATTTCCGGATAGTCCATCTTTTTCTTTATATTGTGAAAAAATCCCATTACTATAAAATGTCAATCCCTGGTCTTCAGTCCCTATCCAAATATTACCTTCCCTATCTTCTAATAATTTCCAGATAATATTGCCAGACAATCCATCTTTCTGAGTATATTGTGTAAATTTATTCTGATAGTATCTAAATAACCCGGCCTCTGTACCAAACCACAAAGCCCCTTTCTGGTCTTCAATTATTGAAAATATATATTCAGCATAAATGCCATCTTCCTCAGTAAATGTTCTTATTTTACCATCTTCCAGACAATTTAGACCGCCGCCGTCAGTTCCTATCCAGACCCTACCGGATCGGTCTTTGTAGATCGACCAGATATAATTGCTCGATAAACCATCAGTAGTATTAAATATATCTATACTATCTTTTTCAACTCGGTAGAGACCATTTCCACCGGTACCGACCCATAATCCTCCAGAAAAATCTTTATATAATGACCAGATCGCATCGTTATCAACTTCTTCCGATATAGCACATCTAGTAAATTCACCATCCTTGTATCGCAACAGTCCCCTTCCATTGGTACCTATCCATAAGCTGGTATCTGTTCCTACAGAAATACCCAGATATTATCATTAGTTAGTGCGGGGGTATTACGATGATTGTATGTTACAAATCTCATTCCATCAAAACGCACTAATCCAACTCTTGTTGCTATCCATATATAACCATCTTTACCCTGAACGATTGAAGTAATGCCTGTTTGCGATAAGCCA
>JAIPHI010000085.1 GCA_021735285.1 Fidelibacterota bacterium
ATTTCGGAAATCATAAGCTTGGCTTTGCCATCATCG
The DNA here is from genome assembly GCA_021735285.1 of Fidelibacterota bacterium. Classification (GTDB taxonomy): domain Bacteria; phylum Fidelibacterota; class UBA2242; order UBA2242; family JAFGTP01; genus JAIPHI01. Next base: position 37 of record JAIPHI010000085.1, read on the forward strand.
TGCATATCATAGCCATGATAAACTAAATAATCAGTACCATTGAAAGTGTAGGCCGCAGGATGCCCCACAGCAGCCCAATTTTCATTACCATCAGCAATTAGAGTCCCGCCACCATAAGTCATATCCTGGCCGTCTTTATCAAGATAAGGTCCGGTGATATTCTTAGAGCGGCCTACCATGATTTTATATGTGCTCTTCTTTCCCCGGCAACAACGGTCCCAGGATACAAAAAGATAATAATAGCCATTCTTTTTAAAAATAAAAGGAGCTTCAACAGCACCATATTCCGTATTGCGGGCAGCCTCCAATGTGCTTTCAGTATAGAGACTATCATAATTGAGTTCCGGATTGGCCGCATCACCAGCGTCGCGCTCGTCCAGCTTCCAGTAACGATGTCTGGCAGCAATAGTATGCCATGTCTGCGGTTTACGAGCAATCTTCTTTAAATTATCTTCAAGTTTGACAATTTTAATTCCCATCCAGAATGAGCCAAATGCCAACCAGGGTGTACCTTTTTCATCAAAAGCCAGGTTCGGATCAATGGCATTCCACATATCCCGGCCTGGGACAGATTGTACTACCGGTCCATGATCCACCCATTTATAATCAGGATCATTGGGGTTTAGAGTTTTATTAGTAGCCACTCCAATCGCAGAATTATTACGTCCAAATTGAGATACCGAATAATAAAGATAAAAAGTGTCCTTATGTTGCGCTATATCGGGAGCCCACATAACATTCTTAAATTTGGGGATAAGCTCAAAAACCCAATCAGGAGTGGAGTCAAAGACTTGCCCCTCCTGTTTCCATGATTTCATATTCGGCGAAGACTGGATCTGAATTCCTTTCCCTGTATGAAAAAGGTAGTAAGTTCCTTCATACTTAATCATAACAGGATCATGCGCCATGGTACCTGCTGACTGGGCTAACATTAATTGTAGCCCACAAAACCAAAATATAGCCACCCAAAGCGTATTCAGTAAAAATTTCTTCATATTTATTTACTCCTTATCAAAGGATTCGTCTGTTAAAACTTCTTCGATCGCTGTCAAAGCCTGATCGATTTCCTCTTTTTCTATAACCAGGGGGGGCGCAATTCTTATAACATTCCCATGAGTATCTTTAGCAAGAATTCCTTTTTTCATTAATGCTTTGCAAAATGGTCGCGCCGCTTGTTTGAGAACCACTCCGATCCAGAGACCTTTACCCCGTACAAAATCAACATAGGGACTCTCGATTTTCTCCAGTTCTGCCATAAAATATTCACCTAGTTCGGCTGATCTCTCACACAATTCATCCTCTACAATTACTTTGAGAGATTCTCTGCCAACAGCCGAAGCAATTGGATTTCCACCATAGGTAGAGCCATGATCCCCAGGATTAAAAACCCCTAATACTTCTGCTGAGCCAACTACTGCTGAAATCGGATACATTCCGCCTGAAAGGGCTTTGCCAATCGTGATCATATCAGGTTTAACATGCTCATGGTCGCAGGCAAACATTTTTCCGGTTCTTCCCAGGCCACTTTGGATTTCATCCGCGATCAAGAGAACATTATTATCCCGGCATACTTTTTCAACTTTTTGCATGTAGCCATCATCAGGTACAACAACGCCACCTTCCCCTTGAATTGGCTCAACCATGAAAGCTACTGTGTTTTCATTAATGGCATCTTGTAAAGCACTAACATTATTATATTCTATAATTTTGAAACCCGGAGTAAAAGGACCGAAACCGTCTCTATATTGTTCCTCATCACTCATGGATACAATCGTGATAGTTCTACCATGAAAATTACCACTACAAACAATTATTTCACCTTTATCTTTGCCAACTCCTTTTACTTTTTCGCCCCATTTGCGGGCAGCTTTCAAAGCAGTTTCAACAGCTTCCGCACCGGAATTCATGGGCAACATCATTTCGTAACCGGTTAATTCACAGAGTTCTTTTTCAAAATAAGGCAATTGATCATTGCGAAAAGCTCGGGAGGTCAAAGATAATTTTTCTGCTTGCTTCTGAAGAGCTTTTACCAGACGAGGATGATTGTGACCCTGATTTAAAGCTGAATAAGATGCCAAAAAATCCATATATCGATTACCTTCAACATCTTCAACCCAGATGCCTTTTCCTTTGGAAATTACAACATCGAGAGGGTTGTAATTTTTAGCTCCATATTCATTTTCCAGTTCAATACATTCTTTTGTAGAAGTCATAAGATCTCCTTTCCTTCTTAAATTAGATCAATTTAAATTAAAAAAACCAGGGTGCTTACATAATGTACAGGATGTTACTTAAGATTATCTAAAATTGCAAACCAATTAATAATATTTTCTCTCCTCAAGTTCTTTAATCACCTTCAACTTAATTGGAGTGCTGGACCTGGGTACATTTCTCTTAGACATAAGTTGACTCCTTCTTTTTTGAGAGTGTCAACCTATTTCAGGACGGTACAAAATTCAATATTCGTAATTGGAAATTCGAAATTCATAATTCTAAATATAAAGGATTTCAAAAATCTACTGAAGGAGACTAATTATGTATTAGGAGTTATTCCAATTCTTATTTATGTTAATGATGCTCTTGCAGCTCAGAATAGATTAACCAATCCTTGATAAGCCACAAACACAATCAAAAACTACGAAATTAAATTAGCTCGCTCCTGATTTGAAATTCAAATCTGTTTTATAATTTATACGTCCAAAATTTCGGAGAAACAAAAACCGATATAATATGAGACGAATTTTCCCGTGTTATTCCCCCGGCTTTAAAATCCGGGCATTAAAATCAGGATATCCGGCTTTTTGTATTTTTTCTACAGCTGTGTCAATATCATAATCCAGAAAGATACCTTCTAAAAGGTTTTTATTCTTATCATAGATAACATATTTTGCCTGTTTATTACTACTTCTAGGTTGACCTATACTGCCTACATTAACAATATATTTAAACTCATTGGACAAATTTAGAGGTTTATTATGGAGACTGACAATAGAAATACTCATCTCTTTTTTATTATATTTTACCACTTTTTGAATATGAGTATGACCAATAAAAGCTATTTGTTCTTCCATTTGACGAAATCTATTCATTAATTCATATTTACTTTGATAGGTCAAATATTTATTAACAGAATCAGGAGGTAAGCCATGCACAAATCTACAATTATTATAGATTTTTACTTTAGGTAATTGCTTTATCCAGGAAATCACTTCATCACTAAGACTGGTTTTGGTGATCCGGAAAGATTGGAGTGCATTTGGGCTAAAAAGATTTATTTCAGTAGCGTCTATGAAAGGATATTCATGGTTGCCAATTATAGATTCCATATCAGATTCCATGATTATACGAGCGACTTCTTCTGAATCTGCCCCATAGTCAACAAAATCACCAAGATTATATATTCTGTCTATATTTTTCTTCTTGATATCTTCTAGAACAGTACGAAAGGCTTCAAGATTGCCATGGACGTCTGAAATGACTGCAATACGCATATTTTTTTGCCAATCTTTAAAATTAAACAAATACTTTATATTACAAGCGAGTCAGACTTATAGATATGCTGAAAGTCTAATTCACTTGTATTGATCTTTTCAAATAAACTTTTAATTTTTTGTTCATTATCAATAAAAGTGGATAGGATCCCTGGATCAAAATGTTGCGGTTCGACTCTGCCATCCCCTTTGGTAATAATGTCCATAGTTTTCTGATGAGAAAAAGGTGGTTTATATACTCGCTCACTGCGTAAAGAATCATATACATCTAATATTTTTATGATTCTTCCCGAACATGGTATTTCTTTACCCTGAAGGCCCTTTGGATAGCCTGTGCCATTAAAATTTTCATGATGGGTAAGTGCTATTTCTGATGCAATTTTCAGAATGTCAGATTCCGAATCTTTTAAAATTTTATAGCCCTGGGTTGTATGTTCCTTTACGATTTCAAACTCTTCTTCCGTAAGTTTACCAGGTTTATTCAATATATGATCAGGAACAGAAATTTTTCCTATATCATGCATGGGACTTGTGAAGTACATTATTTCCTGCATATCTTTGGAAAGCCCTATTAATTTTGATAGATATGCTGCCAGACTACTCATGCGTACCAGATGTTTCCCCGTTTCCGGATCCTTATATTCAGCAGCCAAAGAAAGCCTATAGATTGTATTGATATAAACTTTCTTAATCTTTTCATTAGCATCTTCCAGGTCATTTAAGGCTGTCCTTAGTTCAGATGTTTTTTTGGCGACTTCCGATTCCAGTTCTTTATTGTAATTTTTCAACATTTTAGAATATTCATGCAGTTTCAACATGTTATTTACCCGGAGATGGAGCTCGTCGATATTGACCGGTTTAGTTAAGAAATCGTTGGCACCGGCTTCCAGTCCCTTGATCTTACTTTCATCATCTTTTAATCCTGTTAAAAAAATAATCGGAGTATCGGAATACTTATCTTTGCTTTTTAATGTTTCACAAACTTCGAAGCCATTAGCTTCCGGCATGTTGACATCCAAAAGAAAGAGATCATAATCATGCTTCTCACTTTCTTGAATCGCGGATTTACCGTCGTGCACTTTTTTGACATTATAATTGCCCTTCAGAGTAAGCATTTCAGAGATCATCTCCGCCATATCTACTTCATCATCAGCAACAAGTATTTTTGCCATAGAATATTCCTAAAATAGATTAATAATCAAATCGCTTCTCATAAGCTCTGTAGTACTTTGTGCTTTTGCGTACTTTAGCACTAATTACCTCTTTATCATGGGGAAATATTATCCTCCATGCATTTTGCTCAGCTCTATATAAAAATTTTTCCTTTTCTGCGATAAAATCAAGGGGAAAAATATCAAGACTGCTAATCCAGGTAGTTTTAATATTATAATGGAGCGGAAATAAATCCGCACAGAAAAAAAGTGGTTCCTGAAAATCCTTCAGTAATATATGTTGTTGACCCGGAGTATGTCCCCGGGTCGTGAAGATGTGAATTCCGGGAAATAATTCAGTCTCCCCCTCAACACTCCGGATCATATTCTGATCTAATAATAACATATAATCCTCGGGAACATAACTATTTTTATCGAGGATAGAGGGTGATTGAGCCCATTTTAGCTGTGCCTTTTGAATATGATATATGGCGTTAGGAAAAGCGGGCGACAAAGCACCCTCTTGAAAAACTACATTGCCACCGCAATGATCAAAATGCAAATGAGTATTAATCACATCTGTGATTTCATCTTTGCTAATACCCACCTGTTTTAAAGCCTTTTCCAGACTAAATTCTGAGTGATCTATTTGATACAACCTTTTTAACCGCTTATTTAAATGCCTCCCTGCTCCAGTTTCTACCAGTATTTTGTGATCATTGCCAATAATTAGAATTGATCTCAGAGCCATTTTCATTCTGTTTTGGGAATCAGGAGTGACATTTTTACCCCACAGGGCCTTTGGTATGACACCGAAAACAACACCTGCATCCAGCCGAAAGCGCCCTGTTTCCAGAATATAAACATCATATTGACCGGCTCTCAACATCATTTACCTCACAAATCATTTTGCTTTGCCACCTTGATGGGAATCTCGTGCAGCCAGTTTATCTTTGATTGCAGATAGAATCTGGAATTTGTTCATATCCCATTGGGGTGCAATTAAAGTATCCCCCCGAGCATCGCCCATTAATCTTTGAATCACAATCCCGGCATCCAATCTTTCCAGATATTCTACAATTAAATTAATCCATTCAGGAGCAGAAAACAACTCAAAAGGCGATTTCTTATATATCTTTGCCAGCTTTGTATTTTTAACAATATGAAGATGATGGAGTTTAATAGCATCAATTTGGAGTCGATTTATCTTTTCTGCCGAAGCCAGCATTTCCTTCTTTGTCTCAGTAGGAAAACCTAATATATAATGACCACTAACATGAATGTTTTTCTCTTTGATGCGCGCTATCGCAGCTTGTGTGGTTTGGAAATCATGCCCGCGTCTAACCCATTCTAGAGTTTTATTATAAACCGATTCTATGCCTATTTCCAGGGAAATATAGGTATCTTGATTGATATTATTTAATAAAGATAACACATCCTTACCAACACAATCAGGACGCGTTCCAATGCAGAGTCCAACTACGCCTTTATAATCCAGAGCTTTTCGATATAATTTTTCTAACTTTTGGCAAGGAGCATAAGTATTGGTATAGCTCTGAAAATAAATAAGGTATTTATAAATATTCCGTTTTTGTAGTCGCTGTATCCCCGCTTCTATTTGCTCATCAATGCTTTTGATATCTCTATCAGTCGGGCTAAAACTTGCATTGTTACAATAAATACAACCACCTGTGCCTAAATGACCGTCTCTTGTAGGGCAGGTAAAACCAGCATTTACAGGTACTTTATATACTTTTTCACCAAATTTATTTTTTAAATAGTAACTATATTTATAATATCTATGCTCTAAAGGAAAGTTCATGCGGCGGGCCTATTCAGACTGGAGTATTTTTTCTTCTTAAAAAGATAATACGTTAATGCAATCGAACCAATGTATAATTTGTTCATAATCTCAAAATCGCCAATTTTTCTCAGGGCTTTCGCTTTGCTGCGTTTTTTTAATATTTTTAAGGGGTGGCACAATATCCAGAAATGGGCTTTGATAACTGCTGCTGAACGCTTAAAATCACCCTTAAAAAAGGATGAAAAAACACTTAGCCAGTCCAATACCAGGCGTAATGGTAATAAGTACCCTGTTGTAAATAATTTATAATTGCTAATGAACATGAATAAGCTATTTCTATGATTAAGATATTTTTTTAAAAATGTCTCCGCACCAAGAGTATAACCTGATCTATGCCATATCACAGCTTTAGGTTCTACAACTATTCTATAACCCATCAAATGCAAACGCCAATCAAGATCGATTTCTTCCATATGAGCAAAAAAATCCTCATCAAACAGACCGGCTTTTATTATTAATTTTCTTCTGGCAAGAAAAGCTGTGCCAGAGGCCCAGAATATATCATCCTCCTGATCATATTGATGCTCATCCTTTTCTATATTTTCAAAAAGACGGCCGCGGGCAAAAGGAAAACCAAAAATATCCATCTCCCCTCCGGCAGCTCCTGAATAATCAAATTTGCCTTTGTTTTGGTAAGAATGGATTTTGGGTTGCACAACTGCTATATCATCTGCCGCTTGGATCCGTTCCAGAAGATGGCTGATCCATCCTTTTCGATGAATAGTATCATTGTTTAAAATCAGTACAAATTCTGAATCAGCGCCTCTAATGCCTGCATTGCAACCTCCGGCAAACCCTAGATTCTCTTCCATTTGAAGAACCTGTACCTCAGGAAATTCTCTATGAACCATTTCTAGACTGGAATCAGTCGAGCCATTATCAATTAAAATAACATGAACAGGTAGATTTGTATTATCCTGCAGAGATTGCAAACAATCTTGTAAAATTCTCACCCCATTGTAATGTGGAATTATGACAGCGACTTCAGAATCATTAGTAATTGGCAAACAAGCTCTCCTTACTTAGGATGTTGTATCAGGCAGCAAACTCTCTTGTTTTGACTTTAAGTTATCCAGCATTTTTTGGGCAGTTCTGTCTTGGGGATGTTTTTGAATCCAATCTTCCAGGATAGAAATAGCTTTGTCATATTCTTGATTTTTCTCATAAGCCATAACTAATAAACCAAGAATCCGGGGATTATCTTTATTATTTTTAGACAGGTTTTCAAGAATCTCAAGCGCCCCTTCTGTATCTCCTAATCCATATAAAAGGTTTTGGGCATATTTGAGTTTATCATCAAGTGTTGCATCTTTTTTATTGACGAGCGCATCAATTTTACTTTTAATATCCTGGGGGCCATTATATTTTTGTAGCAATGAGTCATATTCCTGCTCTGTCCGCTCAGCCAGGCCCTTCAATGCTCGCTGATATACCATGCTCAATTGAAGTGACATATCCTGACTGTGCATAGGAAAAATTTCCTCCGGCATTTTAGTGTACATAGCATCTAAAAATTTGACAGCTTTTTTGTAATTATTGCGCCTCATATTCTGCAATGCCAGCTGATAAAAACTGGAACGATAATTACTGACCAGCTTCTGAGCATCATTCCCAAAATAGACATCAGGATTATTCAAATTCCTATATTGATAGACTTCCATTATATTTTCTTCCATTTGCTCTTCATTCAATCTATCATCAACTTTATCTGGATGCAATCGATAAGCAAGACCTTCCATTTGCAAGTAATCGGCATCCTTTAAACCAATCAAGTTTTGGGTGGCTACAGTAACAGCAAAGTAGATCGGCCGCTCCCAATTATTAGCCTGGATTATCTGCCAGATCATCAAGTCCTGAACACGAATGCCCTGGCCCTGAATAGTAGGTTCCATTTTCCACTTCATAGGTGGCAGACTATCCGGAGTGCTGGCCTTGACAGTTCTAGCCTCCCAGCGCTGAGGATGCAGACTGCGTTCAATCTGACTGTCTGTTAATCCGATGTTAATTTTGGGCGGAAAATCTCGCAATTGCTTAATATACCAATGTGTATTTAGAAGACTAAGATTAACCACCTTCACATCTTTGCGCACCTTTTCTACTTCCTGTAAATACCAGAGGGGAAAGGTGTCATTATCACCGTTGGTAAAAATTATTCCATCCTTTTCACAGGTGTTCAATATATTATAAGCATAATCCCAGGCTACATAATTGCCACTGCGATCATGGGAATGATAATTAGCCAGTAATAAATTCAGAGGCAGAGCCACTATTAAAAGCACAGTTGCAACCCACATCATAGGTTTTTTCAATTTTGTCCATTTAAACTCTTTGACTTTACGGATCAGTTCCGAAGCGCCTACTCCGATCCAGATAGAAAAGGCAAAGAAAGAACCGGTATAGGAATAATCTCGTTCTCTAGGCTGAGGGTCTTTTTGATTTAAGTATAGAATAATCATAAATCCGGTAAATAGAAAAAGAGCCAGCACTGCTAAAGCATGCTTTTTATCCCGGCCAAAATGACTCAATGCTCCATATAAACCAATTAACAAGGGAAGTGGCAAGAGAAATTGAAAAGGATCTACACCGCTTCCATCCCGTCCTACAAACTGCCACAGAAAATATCTAATATACATTTTTTTGATCTGGTAGTCCCAAAAGAAAAACAGATCACTTTTATTTTGGTATTTTTGGACTGCCTCTTGAGAATCTAGATTTCTACTATTTTTTCTATCAAATATATCAGTAAATGAACGCTTACCATACTGTTCTCGCTCTAAGTAGGCAATAGCTCTTTCCACTGTATCCGGATCATTCTCATCGATAGCCGGGTCCTGATTACTACGGATGATGATCATGGAAAAAGTTGAATATCCAACTACAACAAGCAACAGACTCATTAATACTAATGCTAAAATATTCTTTTTATTACGCACAGCCCAGATAGTTACAGCAACAGCTAAAATTATAGTTATAATTAAGGCTGGCAAGCCGCCCCCATGCACAATCTTTGGAATGCCTCTTACTACTCCGGTATTGATTACTAAAAATCCCAGGCTGGCAAGAAAGGCCATGATGACATTAGCTGCATGTTCCTTGTATCTATCTTTACCAGCATATCGATATAAAAGATAGTACCCGCCCATAAAAAGACCAAGCGTTACTAAAGCAATTATCAACATGCTATTATCAGGATTGGGTACTGATGAATAAACCACATAGAATAGAATCCCGGAAATAGCTACACCAATAACAACATCACCAACCAGCCACCAGACTGAAGAAATTTCATAATATTTAAAATACATAATAACTGCGATCACAAAAATTACCAACAAACTCAAAAGATGGATTCCAATCGATAAGCCAATAATATAAGCAATAAAGAGAAGATAACGTTCATGTCCAGATTTTCCGGCTCGCTCCTCCCATCTTAAGGTTAACCACATAACTAAAGATGTTAAAAAAGTAGAAAAGGCATAGACTTCTGCTTCAACTGAATTAAACCAGTGGCTATCCGTAAAAGCAAAAGTCATAGCACCAATAAAGGCACCAAAATAAACTGACCAGCGATTGATATCTTGATCCATGTCCACATAGCGTTTAAGAAATTTAACAATAATTAAAAAGAGAAATAATATAGCCAGTGAAGCCACAATTGGTGAAATAAGATTAACTCTATAAGCAATATTATCTCCAAAGGGCAGGATAGAAAAAATTCTACCAATCAAAAGATAAAGAGGTGTCCCGGGAGGGTGGGGTACTCCTAAAATATAAGAAGTTGCAATAAATTCACCACAATCCCAGAAAGATACTGTGGGGGCTACTGTAGCCATTTTTATTATATAGGCGATTATAAAACTTAAAGATCCCAGTATAATCTTTAGAGGGTTTTTTCTGTCATTTTGTTTTAATAGATTCATATTTCAACCAATCCTGTTTATTTAAGTTTATTATTCTTCCATTTTTTCTTGAACATACATTTTCTTGAGTTTAGAAGTCTTTTTATCAATAAATTTCTGCTCGTTTTCGTTTAAATTGCCTTCTGTTTTTGTCTGTAACATTTCCAGCATATTAATCTGCTGTTTGGCTTGATTTAAATTTTTACTTTTCTTGCCGGTTAAAGGATTCTTTTCCATTCCCAAATTTATCTTTGCATTGGTCACAAAAGATTTGACAAGACCTTTAAATAGAGTTTGATTGACTCTTTGATTTCTGTTTGCCATAAATTATTCCTAACCATTTTTTAACATGAATATTAATTGAACATTTTCCAGATTCTTTAATGAGCCTAATTTAAGATTGTTTCGCAGTTTAAAGCTTCAATAATAATATTAAAGAGCTCGGCTTTGGCTACCTAATTTAAGGTCTTGACCAGATATTTCAAAACTATGACTAGCAGTATATATTTTTTTCTTAAATGTTTTGGTCTGCGCAAAAACAATAAAAAGTCTGTTGAGACACAACAGACTTTTATAGCGATTTGCAAAAGTTTTGTCCGATGTAGCATAACTATCCTTAGTTGTGGGTTTTTCTGAAGCCTTCAATAGGCTGAAGGGAAAAATAGATTTGACTAGTATTTTTAATAAATTATATCTATCAATTTACAAGACAATTTATTTGAAAATCGCTATATTGTATCAAATATGGCTATTGTTTTGAAAATTATTACAATTGCGGTAATTAAGTCTCAAATTCACAACTGTCCGGTTAAAATAGTTTAATTTTCCTATCAGGGGCTCTTGCTTTATGGATGGTAGTCTCCTTAAGTTGTAAAATATCTAATAGATTTACTCTAGCCATCAATACTTCGCTTATCATTGTATGTAGAACAGTTAAAGAATGGGCAAATCGGGTCTGATATTTAATGTATCTAAGCAAGAGATAGTAACACATCGCCACCCATATTTGGGAAAGTACAGCATTCTGTGAAGAAC
>JAIPHI010000086.1 GCA_021735285.1 Fidelibacterota bacterium
ATTATATTGGCCTCAATAAAAAAGTGCTTTTATAAGAAATGGCACTGTGGGCAAATTCGAAACATGGTCGATAAAAATTAACAGTCATCCTTCGACTGTGCTCCGGATGAAGAAATTCCACTCCTTTTTTCAGTGAATTCCTAATTTATTCATAAAACTCTATATAGGCTTTTGATATAGTAACACCGTTGTTTTCCACTACGATTGGATATTTTTTCCCCCGGCCATCAATGGAATATTTACTCCACATATCTTGAGAAGATAGCCAATAGTTTCTATCTTCCCCCCGATTTAAATCGACGGGTGGCACAAAACCTTTGATATTAACCTGTAGATTTTCACCATTGAAATCCGGCGAATAGACATTTAATAATTTGAATCTTGTATTTTGCTTCAATAATGCAGTTTGCCCACTTAGAATTGAAATTTTCTTACCACCATTCTGAAAGACATAGGTGATTTTATCCTCTTCAATATTCTTCAACCTAATATAGATAGTCCCGATTGTCTCGGCATCCTTTTGAACTCTTATTTTATTATCACGGGTAATTTTTATTTCATGGTCAAAATCTTGCTCAGTACCTATTCCAACCACGTCACAAATTACTCCCCGTTTATAATTGGAACTTATTCTGGTTATTTTGATTTTATCTCCCGGATAAACATAAAGAGTATCATGGTTCTTAACATAAACAGGTCTCTGGTTATTAATTGAAATATGGATATATTGTAGTTGCGCAGGAGAAATAATTACGGAGGGGAATTCAGGGACGACATCCATAATCTCCAGGAAGGCATTAATTGCATAATTATGATACCTGATTTTATCTTCCAGATTATCTATATTTTTGGAAGCCTCGATCCCAAAAGCGGGTATCCCCAATCTAGTTAAAGCATAGTAAGTGGCAGAATTTTTCATTTGGGGAAATTTACTACTCTTATCCAGGGTTCTGGTATTCATAAAATGTAATTTATGGTAGGAATTCGTTATATGCTGGTTTGCATTTTTTATAGCTTCCATTGCCATCTTTTTTAAATGGATAGTATCCCCTTTGAAGACATACTGTTCAGCATCGGCAATAATCGATTGCCCAAAACGCTTAGGATTGCGGCCTGGCCCTTCCCATTTATCAGAATAAAAGCCCCAGCCATCGTGGAGGTTTAGAACAAGATCCGAGTCATCCATTAGATTTGATATAATCTTAACTATTTTATCCTCGTAAGAATCACCAGGTTCAACATTAAACCGCCGATTCATATCCCAATTAATATAGCGTCTCTTCTTGATAATAGAATGAAAATTCGTGCGAGGCACTACTATTAAATTTCCCTTCCGCAACATTAATTCAGAATAAAGATCAGCCGACAAATAGCCACCGGGCTCATCGCCCTGGATCCCCCCGATGATCAGGACAGTATTTCCATCCTTTTCACCATACAATTTGTACACGTTCAGTTCATTTCTTGTGTTTTTATAATATACTTTATGCTCTCGCCGAGGATGTTTTGCAAGTATAATATTAAAAAAAGCAATTAGAAAGCTGAATAATATTATTTTACGAATCATTTCCACCATTTTTCATTTATAATGTTAAAATTTCCTGGTCGGCCCTTAATCACGAGTAATTTATTGCCCCTGTCCGAGTATCTACCGGAATTATAAATTTGTCTAAAAGTCACATTCCAGACATATTCATCCGGACTATTTATTTTGTAATTAGATGTTTCAATTTTGATATTTTCAGATTTATTGAATTTCTCTTTCTTATCTTGATACCAGCTTTGTCGGTCAAACTCACCGGATTCAAATTCGCTAGCGTAAAATTCAATATAGGAATCAATATTTTTTGATTCCCATGCTTTTTGCCACCTGTTTACAAACTCTTTGAGTTCCGGTTCTATCTCCTGTCTTTCACTGGTAGTAAAATCTTCATTAATAATCTTCCAGCCAGTTGTTTCTCTAGCCAGGGTCAATGTTTTCTCTCCTTTCAGAAAAAAACGGGGACAATTATAGTTCTGTACAAATGAAATATTAATATTTTCATTTTCAACTGTGGATTCAAGCTTTTTCAAATCAATATCTATCCAGGAATATATTCTATCAAGTTGTTTTTTTCTTCTGGCAAAGCTGTCATAATCATCTTCATTTGTCGAGAAGTCATTTTTGGAATAAAAAGCCAGATACTCTTCCACGCCTTCAGAACTCCAGGCTTGAGCCCACTTATCAGTATATTCACGAGCAAAGTCCGGGATAGATTGTTGTTTTTGCTGTTCATATTTTTCAATAATTATATGCCAGGCTCCTTTTTCATAATCCAGGTAGAGCTTACATTCTCCATTATTAATTACGCTATCACTAAGCACTGTTAACTCAAAGCTAGCATATATTGTATCGAGCCCTAGCCCGGCTTTGACATTATTAACAATCAGATGCCCCTGAATTCCATCAATAATAGATAATTTCTGCTCTTCTTGTCTTACTTCCCAGTTATCAACAAAATTTTGAATTGAAGAATTAAAATCAATTTGTTCATCCAGGGGAGTAAAATCTTCAGAAACTATTTGCCAATTATTATCAGATTTTAGAAATGTTAACTCCTTATTCCCAAGAGAAATAAAATCGGGAGTAATATATTCCTGTTGGAACAGAATTCTGGCTTCATAATCAGCTACAAGAGCCCGAATGTCTTCGGTATTTATTTTTTTCCAGGGAGTACTTCGATCTATCCTCTGCTTTCTTTCAACATAGGCTGCCAGTGAGGTATAATCTTGAAATTTCTCGGAATAAAAATTTTTATATTTATCAAATTTGCCGAATTGCCATGCATCCCGCCAGTCCTTGACTCTTTTTTCCCATTTTTTTAATTGCTGATGGTATTTTTCTAAATCATTTTGTTCAAGGGAATCATAAATGATTATTTTTGTTTGACCTAGATCTACAAATTTCTCATTAACCTCTAGGATACTATGGTTTTCCAGTGATACACATCCCTCCGTTTGCCGGGGGGCCAATTTTTCACTTCTGCCATGCAACCATATATTTGAGCCCCCATTGCCAAGCAGTCGATCAACGGTATTCGGATAATCAAGAATCAAGGCCAGAGGCCCATAAATCTTGGGTAAGTCGCTTTCTGTAATTTTATTTGTAATAGTATAGATTCCTTCGGGGGTCCTTTCATCGCCCTCGATTTTTTTATCACCACGAATAGTACCTGTACTGGCCGGAATCGAATCTACTGCCATCAAACGGCCAGGTCCATTACTCCGAAAGATATAGAACATCTGTTTAGCCTTATCTACAACAAAGACCGGGGCCGTCGAATCCGAAGAAATATTATAAAACCCGGGTAAATTAAAACCCCAGATAAAATTCATGCCTATGAAGAATGCAACAAATATTTTTTTAAGCAAATCATCCTCATCTTAAATTCTAAATAATAAGAAAAAGCCAATCAACAGTAATCGCCCCATTATTGAATTTTGGCCTCTTCATAGTAATTATTTCTTGAACTTCATGATTCCATATTAAAAAAATCAAAGCTATTCAATATAACCCCAGAAATATAATAAATATTCTTTTCAATGACAAAATTATTATATTAGACCTACGTTACTGTTTATATTTGTCTTATTTTCATCTTCAATTGATTTAATTTGTTTAGAGAGACAGATCTCATAATTTATTTTGCTTTTTCTTGATTAATTAAGATATTTCGAATAATCTACAGGTTATTAAAATAGATCAACATTTGTTAATAAACCAATGAAACTTTTAAAAAACTATTTCAAAAATTCTCGCTCCCCACTTTACAGTTTGATACTTATAGCTCCCTTGCTTGTAGTTTATGAATTTCTCCTATTCAGGCTAAACAAATCAGATATAGAAGGCATTCGGAATGGAGCAGATGTGCTTGTTCGTAGAATTTTCCACTACTTTAATATCTACGGTTTTTATCTTGTTGGCTTTATAATATTTGTCTCAATCTTTTTAGCCTATTACTATAGAATAAAAAAAGAAAAAAGCATTAAAATCCACTTTAATTTTTTCCCTCTTATGATTGCTGAAAGTTGCATTTACGCCCTGGGACTTTTATTACTTTTACAAAAAAGCGGCAGCATTCTGGTAAAACCGATCATTCTCAATACTAAATACCAACTTTTTATAATGGCTCTAGGAGCAGGGATTTATGAGGAATTAGTTTTCAGAGTTATTATGATTAGTGCCGGAATTTTCTTTTTTAATAAATTACTCAGGTGGAATATAACTACTAGTAAAATACTTTCAATAATCTGCGCAGCTCTGCTTTTCTCCCTATTTCATTATATTGGTCCTTTAGGCGACAGCTTTCAAATGAAAAGCTTTCTGCTCAGAAGCATGGCAGGCCTCTTATTATCCATCATATATATCTTTCGGGGATATGGAATTACTGCCTATACTCACACAATTTATGATCTGATTATTATCTTTTTTTAATTATTATGCACAAAAATTTGATCGCAATCCATCTAATTCTCAAATTTTATAAATTCTCCATAGACCCAACCCAGGGTCTCGCCATGTTTTAATTTATACCAATAATCCTCCATATGTCCGATTTTGTACTTTCTATCACTTTTATCTATAATCTGGCACTCATCATTTTTATTTAATACTGTCAAGATCTGGGCATTGATGGTAGGCTCTTTTCTGACTATTACTTCCGAAGTTGTAATATAAGCAAATGCGTGTTTTTCTTGAGCCACTTGATTATCCGAACGCGCAACATAATCAGCAGACTCCGATTTCAAGGCTATTAATTGCTGGCCAGTTAGAGGATATTGATAATATATTTTATTTCCAGATTTATCAATATTTAACACAAAACTGTTGCCCTCACGCTGCTTACTATCAGTCCCATATTGCTTAATTTTACCTGAAATCAGATAACCATTATCCTGCAAAGCTATATTAATACTATCAGCTTTCCCTGAGACCAATTGTTCCTGTTCCCACAAAATTCCACCACTCTTACTAAGATATATTGAATAGAGATATTTTTTCTCTCCTGTTTTAATTCCAATTACTAACAGTGAAGAATCGGCCAACTCCTCTGCCTTCAAAGCTTCTTCACTATCTTCTGTTGAACCAATTTTCTTTAGCCATAGACTATCGCCCTGGGTTGTAAATTTATGTATTAACATATCACTAGCTATCGGGGTATATTTTTTCCCCTCTATTTGAGTAAAATAACCAAGCACCAAATGTTTGTTATTCATTAAATTTTTAAGAGTGTTGGGAACCATTATATTATTCCGGTTAATGATTTTTCCCCAGCTATAATCATCATTTTTGTCAAACTTTATCAAGAAAGTCTTTATATATTTACTATCCTCAGTATAAAAATAGCCAGTAAATATTTTATCCCCATTATTGAGTACTAAATAATCAACAGTCCTGATATCTGAGGCTGATATGTTTTGCCCTCCTGCTATCTTTCTAATTCTATTTTTTACAGGACTAATATATTTATGAGGAATTTGAGGATTATGGACGGCTACAGAGACTGTTGACAATTTGGGGGGCTCACTCATCCCGTAGCAGCTCCAGAAGACTACCATCGTTAAAACCAAAATCTTAATATTTTTTAACATTTACCTACCTGCATACTGAGTTTTTTAAATGATCAGTTAACTCCCTCTTCTTTCGGATTTTACATAATATTTACATCAAATTCAAAGTATTATTGTCGTTTAAAACAAAAAACTCTACGATCAGTACTGCCCAGACCCGTTATTTTGAAGTACACAAAAGCCTCCTATACATTTATGTGTTGCTGCAGGCACCCACCACGATGCCTCCTAATTATTATACACAT
Source organism: Fidelibacterota bacterium (assembly GCA_021735285.1). Classification (GTDB taxonomy): domain Bacteria; phylum Fidelibacterota; class UBA2242; order UBA2242; family JAFGTP01; genus JAIPHI01. The sequence continues at coordinate 5,856 of JAIPHI010000086.1, forward strand.
TTTTATGAAATGATATTAGTTTACTAAACAAAATAATCTTTCATCCCCTTTTTGCTAAGGGGAGACTGTTGTTCCTTTTGTTTGGAAGTAACATAAAATCATAGTTTTTTCATTAAATTGCGAGCCCGGCGAGTTTTCCCTATGATGCCTGTGCAGTTTGTCCTATTTGTTTTTTAACGGAAATAGATTATTGCCGGAGGGAATTGAGGGTTAATCTATCTTTTATTAGCAATTTTGCATCTAGCTGCTGAATAAATACGTAGAATATATAGATTTTAAAATGGTATAGTCTGCAGCAGCAGACTTCCCGGTTAATATGATCGGACAAAATTTTTGCAAATCATAATAAGTGAAATATTACAGGTTGATAGTCCCGTAAAAAGTGGTTTTATTAGAAATAATTATGGATAAGTAATTATTTTTTTATGTTTTACATAACATATTGATAATAGTCAACTTTGCGCCTTTACAAGCTGTACTTTTTATGGAACATCACAGGTTATATTAAAAAAGAAAGTTTTTTTTAAAAGTCAGGGGCCTCCCTAATAAACCAAATTTTTTGTTATAATTACAAAATAAGCAATCTATTTTATATACAACATGCTCTTCACCTGGTGGAATTTATTTGTTTTTAGCTGATAAAAATAGACACCACTACTAACTTGCATATTATTCCCATCCTTTCCGTTCCATTCAATTTCATATCGACCTGAGTTTTGAACTGCTTTCACCAGGGTTTTGACATGACCTCCTTTAATATCATATATATCTAATTTTACTGCTGAACTTTTAGGTAAGGTATATCTAATTATAGTTCGTGAATTGAAAGGATTAGGATAGTTATCAAAAAGTGAGAACTCAGTTGATATGGTTTGATCTGCTGGGTAATCTACATCGGTTTCCGGATTCAACAAAGCAGTTTTGAGGTACCAGATACCCTTTTCTCTATCTACGGTTTGATAGACCAGCGGACCGGATTTTGTTTCAGGGCTGCCAATGAAATAAAAAATTGAGTCGCCATATTCATCACGAAATCTTGCCGGTTCAGAAAATCCACTTTCATCGTATTGTACAAACTTGATACAATGTCCATTAGCTGTTTGGATTTCGTAATAGATATTAAGATCTTTATCTGTTTGGCTGGCACTGAGAGCATAAAGTGAGTCTAATAAAGTAAGAGAATCCACATCCCAGCCATTACTGTTCTTTTCAATTACATATATTTTATTTAATGTCATCTCATGATCAGACCTCCCCAGTATCATTTTACAACTTTCATTACCTGAGATAGTACTTGCATCATAATATCTTCTAACTATTGGATCGCCGGGATGAGTAGATTGGTGAATTGTATATGGTGTAGTCCACTCCGTTCCGTTTTGGGTTTTCCCTCTTATTTCTGCCGTATAGCGATTAAACCAGAGTGCGTACATATTATTGCTATCATGCATCAAGGAAGCTGACTGCAATGTTCTTCTATCGATTTCACCTCTATCAATTGTATGCAGAGCATGGGCCTCAGTCCATTCGTCATCTTCCCGAGCTGCAAAAGCGAAATTATACTTGGGAGCCCACCAGGCATAATCAGTAGCAGCGAAATATTGATCGCCATTCCGGGATAATATCATAGGATCATTTAAATAGGATACAGTTTGACCATTTCCCTGTTCAGTTTGAATCAAACTGTCATTAAGAACATTGCGAAAAGTATTCCATTCGCCGCTCTCGTTGGAGACATAATTTATATGATTTGAAGGATAGGCCGCCCAGCTGGAGTGATAAAGAGGATTACCTTCATAACTATAAATAATATGGAAATTATCGGAATTATCTATGGCTGCACTTACTTCATCAATATGATATCTGGAGTAAGTACTCATACTTAAGTTAGGATGAGTATGAACTGAAATAATCTCCGGTTCACTCCAACTTGCTCCTTTATCTTCAGACACCACATGATAAACATAGTCCGTTTCTTCACCAGTCTTAGCAAAAAATAGATGCAGGTCGTTTTTGGTATCAACCACAATCGGCCTACGACCGGTATAAAATCTATATTCCGTTGAATCAATAATGTTAACCTCCTGTAAAATATGTCCCTTATTTATTACTTCAGTTTTCAATTTGCTACTATTACCAAATTTATTAATTGAGCTCGAATTTTCTAAAGATGAAGAAACCTGCTGTTCATATTCAAAACTAGAACAATAATATAATTTACTTTTGTGTACAAAATTATTATCACATTCTTTTAGTAACTTTTTCTGATTTATCGTTTCAGCACTCATAATAGGGCTCAAAATTAGCGAGACTATTACCAAATAAAAAAATGGGATTAATTTACTATGCTCCCTCATAATTCCCTCCTCATTCATTAATTTAAATGAAATTAATCTTATCATTCCTCCATAAAAACTAGGCACTTTAACTTAGATTTAACTTTTTTTATCAACCCCTATATTAACTATAATACTTATTTTACTAATGAAAATCAACAGCAGGTAACTATTTATCTCAATTTTAATTACCCGCTATCAGCAAAAGGATGCTAAGTTTTTCAAAATTTATTTACATGTAAAATTATACATTGTGAATATTGATTGATATTTTGCAAAAAAAATGTTTATTTATGGGGCTGGATATGAGAAATAAATAGCAAGATAAAATTTGAATTAGATAAAAATATCTTGACATATTTGTCTATATTGATTATAATACATACTACATGATACAAATCTGTGGGGAAAGGAGTAAATTTTGTTCGAGTTTAAAAAAGTTGGAGATAAAAGTAAACTTAGCCAGAAAATTGTCCGACAAATAGAAGGTGCCATCCGAAAAAAAGAAATTGGGCCCGGAGATAAAATTCCAACTGAAAAAGAACTTTGCGAAATTTTCGATGTAAGCCGCACAGCAGTGAGAGAAGCCATCCAAAAATTAGATGCCAAGGGGCTCATCAGGATCAAAAAGGGAAGTGGTATATATGTAAATGAATATTTGGCTGGCAATGTAATTGATTCCATGGAACTGTATTTAGAGTTAAATCTAAATAAAGACTACATTATCCATGTCATCAATATTAGAGAAATACTAGAACCTGAAATAGCAAGATTATCTGCTAAAAACAGATCCAAAGAAGATCTGATGGCAATTGGAGAAACCATTCAGGAACTAAAAAAATGTGACTCAAAAGATTTCAAAAAAGAGGGTGAAATTGATAAACAATTCCACATGAATATAGCGAAATCTTGTGGTAATCCCCTTGTCATGCTGATGTTAAAGCCGGTCTTCAAGTTAATGCCCAAAGTCAGATCAATTGTTTATAAGGATTTGGATCAGGCCAAACCTGACGCTTTAGAATATCATAAAGAAATTTTTGCCATGATTAAAAATAAGGATGAAGTGGGCGCTTATGAATCCATGAGCAATCATCTTCAGATTGCAGAAAAGCATTCTAAAATAATTATGGAACTGCTTTAATTTAACACTCCACAAGCAATGTCCTACTTCTATTCATTCCAACCAATAGAATATATAAAAAGACATAATTTTTAATCAAAATATTTCTAAAAATGTATGGATTTTCTAAGAGTTGCCTGTTAATTTGTAACATATATTTGTATTACGTATTACTTAAAAAGGATCTAAAATATGGAAAAAGAAAAAACACTTCAAAAAATTGAAAATTCAGGTCTCGTTGCTGTTATAAGACTTCAAAATGAAGATAAATTAGCAAATATTATCGAAGCGCTCTCGGATGGAGGGGTGAAATCCCTTGAAATTACTATGACAACCCCCGGCGCAATTAAAATCATTGATAACATCACTGACCAATTGGAAGACGATTTTATTGTAGGAGTAGGTTCGGTTCTGGATAGTGAAACCGCTGTAGCTGCAATCCATGCTGGAGCAGAATTCGTAGTAAGTCCAATTTTAAAAGAAGAAATTATTCAAGCAGCCCATCGCTATGGAAAAGTAGTAGTACCTGGTGCTTTCTCCCCTAATGAAGCAATTAGAGCCTGGGAAATGGGCGCAGATGTTGTTAAAATTTTCCCTGCTAGTAATTTAGGGCCCAAGTATTTGAAAAATATACACGGACCTATGCCTCAAATCAAACTATCCCCAACAGGTGGGGTCAATAAGGAGAATGCAGCTGATTATATTAAATATGGTGCTTCTTTTTTAGGTGTGGGGTCAGCACTTCTGGATAAAGATATGATAAAAAATAATGATTGGGATGCTTTGAAAAATAATGCCCAAAAATTTATCAACATAATAAATAAAGCAAGGAACTAATAAATTCGGAGAAATCATGTCAAAAAAAGTTGTTACTTTTGGCGAAATAATGTTACGACTAACACCACCCGATTTTCAAAGAATCGTACAGACCGATTCTTTTAATGTGATTTACGGTGGTGGAGAAGCCAATGTTTGTGTTTCTTTGGCAAACTATGGTCTTGACGCTAATTTTGTAACCAAATTACCTGACAATCCTATTGGTCAGGCTGCTTTAAATGAATTAAGACGTTACGGTGTTAATACGAATAATATTGCTAGAGGTGGAAACAGACTGGGCATCTACTATTGTGAAAATGGTGCAAGTCAGCGCCCCTCAAATGTGATCTACGATAGAGCTCACTCTGCAATTGCAGAAGCTGATAGTGATGATTTTGATTGGGAAACAATTTTTGCAGATGCTGACTGGTTTCATTTTACCGGCATCACTCCGGCTCTAAGTGAAAACATGTCCGAAGTTACCCTGGAAGCAGTGAAAGCAGCTAAAGATCAAGGGTTGAAAGTCAGTTGTGATCTTAACTACCGGGCAAAATTGTGGAGCAGAGAACGGGCCGAGAAAGTTATGACAGGCTTAATGGAATATGTGGATGTTTGTATTGCCAATGAAGAGGATGCCGAAATGATTTTTGGCATCAAAAGCGGATCTGATATTTCTTCAGGCGATATAAATGTAGAAGGTTTTAAAGATGTAGCAAGCCAATTGATTGATAAATTCGACTTTGAATTAGTCGGAAGTCATCTGCGAATCAGCCACAGTGCTTCGGATAATGGCTGGCTGGTTGTATTATTTGATGGTAAAAATTTTGTACAATCTTCTCAATATGAAATTCACATTGTGGACCGTGTTGGCGGTGGTGATTCTTTTGCTGGTGGGTTGATTTATTCACAACTTACCGGTAAAAGCCTTCAGGAATCTGCTGAATTTGGAGCCGCAGCTTCATGCTTAAAACAGTCAATTCCAGGCGACTTCAACCATGTCTCTATCGAAGAAGTAAAAACCCTGGCAGCTGGGAATGCTTCCGGTCGAGTAAAAAGATAAGAGCAGTAAATTAATAGTTCTAATTATCTGAAAGTCTAATTCTGTTAAACACACAATTAAGAAATACTAAAATATATACTGGTATCAATTCGATAATATTATATGTAGAACAAATAAATGGACCGAATTCTGTCTCCCTTTTCAGGCAGAATTCGGCATCTGATTTCTTTAATCAATTAAAAAGGCTA
>JAIPHI010000087.1 GCA_021735285.1 Fidelibacterota bacterium
GCCATCTTTCTGGGGGTAATTTTGGCCATAATTCTTGGTTCAGCCAATGCCTATCTCGGTCTTAAAGCTGGCATGACAGTAGCTGCAACTTTTCCGGCAGCTGTAATAGCCATGGCAGTTCTGCGTATTTTCGGAGGTACAATTCTAGAAGAAAATCTAGCTCGGACAACTGCCTCCGTGGGAGAAGCTCTTGCTGCTGGTGCAATATTCACTATCCCTGCTTTTGTTATGTCCGGCGTTTGGGATAGTTTTGATTATGTTAAAAGTACTCTATTGATGTTAGTAGGTGGTGTTCTTGGTGTTTTAATTATAACAATTTTACGAAGAGCTCTGGTAGAAGATGAGAATCTACCATTCCCCGAAAGTCTGGCTTGTGCTGAAATTGTCAAAGCCGGTCAAGGCGGACAAACCGGCGCTAAATATGTCTTTAGTGCAATTGGTTTGGGCGCTTTAATAGAACTTTTCAAAAATCCTAACGGTATTACAGTTATCAAAGATTCGGTTAAGGGCTTTCTTCAATTCAGTACTTCAAAAATAGAATTATTAAATAGCAAAGCCGAAGTGATCACACAGGGTGCCAAAAAAGCCATCTTCAAACAAGAAGGTGGAGCAATGTTACAAAGCCCGGCTTCATCTCCGGCATTTTTGGGAGTTGGTTATATTATTGGCTTTCGTCTGGCAGCCATCACCTTTTCAGGTGGTGTGTTTGGCTGGATATTTCTGATGCCAATTGTATTATTTCTGATGTCAAACGGTCTGGAACCTTTTGTTACAAATCCTCATGATTGGATTGAATTATCAAAAGCAGCCTATAGCAGTACTGTTAAACCCATCGCAGTTGGTGGTATGTTAGTAGGAGCTTTTTCAACTTTATTTGGTATGCGTAAAAACTTGATTCATGGGATTGGAAAAGGTGTAGAAGACTTAAAAGCAAGCAATGCAGGTGACAGAAGTCATATTTCGAGAATTGACAAAGACCTACCTCTTAACATTATTCTCCCTGCAGTAGGTGTGCTGATTATTGCTATGATTTTCCTTTATAATATTTTCACCCATAATTTTGGATCTGCAATCCTGGCTTCAATTGTAATGGCTATGGCAGCTTTCTTATTTGCTGCAGTGGCAGGTTTCCTTGTTGGTGTAATTGGCAGTTCTTCTAATCCTATTTCCGGGCTTACATTATCGACTCTCCTAATAGCAGCCGTATTAATGGTGTTAGTCGGTATGAAAGGCGATGCTGGTGTAGCAGCTGTCCTTGGAATAGCCTCGGTTGTCTGTTGTGTAGCAGGTGTGGCAGGTGATATGATGCAAGACCTAAAAGTTGGCCACTTACTGGGAGGGACCCCCTGGAAAATGGAGATTGGCGAATTGATCGGTGTTGTTTTTGCCGCCTTAGTACTGGTTATACCTATTATGGTATTACATCAGGCCAATGGGATTGGAAGTGAAGCGCTTCCTGCACCGCAAGCCGGTCTAATGGCCATGATGAGTAAAGGTATAGTCGGCGGTCAAATGGCCTGGCCTCTTGTTATAGCCGGTATGTTCTTCGCTATAGCTCTATTACTAGTTGGAGCACCATCTCCGATGTTGATCGCAGTTGGTATGTACTTACCTTTCAAAACCACCTTTGCCATTTTTATTGGCGGACTTATAAAACTTGCAGTGGACAAAATTTCCGAAAAGGATTATGATGAGAAAGGAGACAAATCGGTGGTTCACAATACCGGATTATTGCTGGCTTCCGGTCTGGTTGCCGGTGAAGCCCTGGTGGGTATTATTCTAGCCGCTTTTGTAGCCTCTGGATTAAATTTAAAAGCCATGCTAGGAATCCCGGCTGATTTTCATGGTTTCTGGTGGTTAGGACTTGTTGTTTTTGCTATTCTTGCTTATGTTTTGATCAGATATCCACATCAGGAACTACTAAAAAGAAAGCGAGAACGTATTAAATAAATGGGATTATTAGATATATTCAAGAAGAAGGCGGGGAAGAAAAAAATTAACCTGGAGGAGGTAATTCCCCGCCCTCTTGTTGATTCAAAAGTTGAAGAGAATGGTAATATAACTCTTTTAAAGCCAAAATTTAAAAATCGGTTTTTGAAAAAATATATTCTTCCCAGGCTAAAATCAAAACATTTTAAAATTCATTTAGATAAAATAGGTAGTGCTGTTTGGAAGCATATAGATGGACAAAAAACTGGAGTTGAGATTGCAAAAAAGGTTAATCAAGAAATTGATGAAGATCTAGATCCGCTTTACCAACGTCTTGCTATCTTCCTTTCAGCATTAGAAAATAATAATTTCATAGAGTATAAGAAAAATGAACAAAGAAGTTAAAATAGACAAAAAATTTATTGAAAATCTACCAAAAGTTGATCTTCATTGCCATCTCGACGGTTCTCTCAGAATTGATACTATGATTGAACTAGCTAAAGAAAATGGTGTAAAATTAGCATCCCTTGAACCTGAAAAATTGAAAAAAGATGTAGCGGTTATAGATGAAAACATAAATTTAGAAGAATATATTAATAAGTTCGATATTACCTTATCTGTTCTTCAAACCTATGAAGCCCTAAAAAGAACGGCCTATGAACTTGCAGAAGATGCTTCGAGGGAAAATATTCTCTATCTTGAAGTCCGCTACTCCCCTATTTTACATACAGATAAAAGTTTGCGAGCCATGGAAACTGTAGATGCTGTATTGGAAGGTTTAAAACAGGCTGAAAAGGATTTTAATATTCAAACGGGACTGATTATCTGTGGGATTAGAAATATATCTCCGGAAGTTTCCTACAAGCTTGCTGAAGTTGCTGTGGCTTATAAAAATCGTGGTGTTGTAGGTTTTGATCTGGCTGGTGTGGAAGAAAATTTTCCTGCCAAAAATCACCGCGAAGCTTTTTATCTAATTCTTGACAATAATATCAACACAACAATCCACGCCGGTGAAGATTACGGTCCTGAATCCATTCATCAAGCTCTTCATTATTGCGGAGCCCACAGAATCGGACATGGCGTAAAATTAAAAAAAGATGGCGATCTCCTTAACTATGTTAATGATCATCGTATTCCTTTAGAGATCTGTTTGACCAGTAATATCCATACCGGTTCTGTCCAAAATATAAAAGAGCATCCTTTTAAATTTTATTATGATTATGGATTACGAGTAACCTTGAATACTGATAACCGGCTCATATCAAATACGACTTTAACCGATGAATATATGCTGGCATATAAGCATTTTAATTTCGATATAACCGATTTTAAAGAGATTATTATTAATAGTTTTAAAAGTGCTTTTTTGCCTCATAAGAAAAAGAAGGAACTGATCATTAAAGTTGCTAATCAGCTTGATACTTATGTTTCTGTTTAATGTGTTAATTTTTAAGGATAAATTACAAAATGATCAATTTTCATAAAGTCAGCTGTACTTTCGGCAGTCCGGATGCAGGCGTTAAAAATATAAGTTTGAATATTGGTGATGATGATTTTTTATTTCTAGTGGGTCCCAATGGTTCAGGTAAAAGTACTCTGTTACGTTTGATCTATATGGATTGTTTTCCGGACAGTGGAATTGTTAAAATAAAAAATTTCAGAAGTAATAAAATCCGTCAGAAAGATATTCCTAAGTTAAGAAGAAACATAGGTATGATCTTTCAGGATTTTCGTCTCTTACCCGATCGGGACGTTTATCAAAATGTGGCGATTAGTCTTTATATTTCTCATTATAAAGCAGGTCAAATAAAAAAGGCCGTGCATGAAAAGATAAATCAGCTTAATCTTGGTCATCGAGTCCATTATAAGCCGGAACAACTTTCAGGTGGTGAAAAACAGATGGTGGCCATTGCCCGGGCATTGATAAAGGACCCGATTGTCATTCTGGCGGACGAACCGACCGGTGACCTTGATCCCAGATCCAGTATTGAAATCATTGATGAGCTTTATAAAATTAATCAAAACAATAGAGCAGTTATAGTCGCTACCCATGACTATGATCTTGTAAAACGAGTTCCCGATGCCCAAATAGTGAGCTTAAAAGATGGTGAAATAACGAGTATCATATGATTGTATTCTGGTTCTTAATAAGAGAAGGCTTTAGAGGTCTGGTTAGATCAAAATTTGCCGGAGCTTTTACAATCCTAATCGTGTGGATAACGCTCACAATTTTGGGAATAGGATACATTGTTAGCCGGGATATGGTAAATGCAGTTAATTCTTTGCGAGCTCAGTTTGATATCAATATATTTTTAGAACAAACGGCGAATCAGCAGGATATTAAAGAATTCGCTAGCCATCTCAAAAGTGTGGAAGAAGTTGGCCAGTACAAATTTATATCCAAAAGTGATGCCGCTGAAAAATTTAAAGACGAATTTGGTAAAGATATCCTCACCGTGCTTGACCACAATCCTCTGCCCCCCTCTTTCAATGTCCAGCTTAAACCAGTTTACAGAAACTTAGCCAGTGTAGAGAGTATCACTTCGGATCTATCAAAATTTTCTATCGTTGATGAGATTAAATATAAGAAGAATTTTTTGATCATTCTGGAAAAATATCAACGCGCCATCCTTTATATAATCACTGGTACGTTCTTACTCTTTGGTTTCATTTCAATAGTTCTGATTTCTAATACTATAAAAATGGCAATTTTTTCCCGCAGAAATATCATTTCTACCATGAAATTGTTGGGGGCTACTAATAATTTTGTACGGGCTCCCTTTGTTATAGAGGGAATTTTACAGGGCTTTATTGGCGCCTCTCTGGCCTCTCTGGTTTTATATGGTCTCTCTTATCTACTAAATAATCATCTCCAATCGATTATTCAATATACAGTTGAAATTGATCTTCCTCTCTTTATAGCCATTATTGTTTTTGGAATTTTAATGGGCTTGACCGGTAGTATCAGAGCAATTAGGAAATTCCTATAAACATCAAAATCTAATTACTTATTAACTTTCCTCTCAAAGCGTAGCAATTTTTAAAAATATAGTCTATAGCGATGTGTAAAAAGACTGTCTTGACAAATATTTTAGAAGTAGGCTGAAGCCTACAATAAATTATTTTTTTGATTCTGGTATTCACCACGATGAATCGTGGTGTTAATATCATTAAACATATTACTTTAAAACCATGCTTTAGCATGATGGATCAAATTATTGAAGAATATGGTCTAGTCTGCTTCAGCAGACTTTCCGATTAACATCATTAGACAAAACTTTTGCAAGCCGCTATAAATAATAAATTTTTAATTATGAAAATTTCACATTAATTATTATAGGCATCCCACAAGCCATATAGATACATCGCCCCCAGAGCTCTATCATTTAATCCATAACCGGGTATAGATTTTTCTCCCCATATTTGACGCCCATGGTCGGGTCTAATAAATCCATTAAAATCATTTTTAGCCAGCACTTTCACTATTGCTTTAATATCCAGATCGCCTTTTTCGGAAATGTGAGAAGTTTCCTTGAAATCAATCCCATTTAAGTATTTTATATTTCTTATATGAATGAAAGGGAGACGATCTTTTTTAATTAAATATTTAACCAGCTCCGATAATTTCACTGATCTATTGGCGCCCAAAGAACCGGTACACAGGCTAATTCCATTAGCAGGACTATCCACCAATTTAATAACTCTTTTAATCGCTTCTGCACTATTTATTATTCGGGGTAAACCAGATATTGCCCAGGGTGGATCATCGGGATGGATAGCCATTTTTATTCCACACTCTTCAGCAACAGGGATAACGCTTTCTAGAAAATATTGGAGATTTTTCCACAATTGCTTTTCATCAACATTTTTATAATCATCCAGTAGGGCATCCAATTCCTTTTGCTTGTAATACCTAGCCCAGACTGGCAGTTCATCTGATTTTTCATGGACGTTTAAATTTTGGACATTTTTATGTTCATAAATCATTGAGCTTGAGCCATCAGGATTAGGATGATAATAATTCGATCTGGTACAATCAAATATCGGCATAAAATTATATACTATGACTTCCACTCCCGTTTCTGAAACATTTCTTATGCTGGTACAGTAATTTTCAATATATTTATCACGGCTTTTCTTCCCGGATTTTATATCTTCATGGATAGGAATGCTCTCTATGACTGAGAGTTTTAGTTTTTCTTTCTCAACTTGCTCTTTAAGTTCAATGACTCTATTTTGAGGCCAAACTTCACCTGTTGGTATATCAGTCAGAGTGCTGACAATGCCTTTAATTACAGGAATTTGTCTTATTTTGGCTAATGTCACAGGATCATGATCACCAAACCAGCGAAATATCATTTTCATATTAGTTCCATAAGTAATAATAGTCTTTAATCATAAATCATAAAACTAAAATTATTATATAGCGATTTGCAAAAGTTTTGTCTGATGTAGCATAACTATCCTTAGTTGTGGGTATTCCTGAAGCCTTCAATAGCCTGAAGTGAAAAAATAGATTTAACTAGTATTTGTAATAAATTATCTCTATCATTTTATAAGACAACTTATTTGAAAATCGCTATGAATATTTATTTTCTTAAGCTCTTAAGAGAAATTGTGTTTTTAAATACCCCTAAATAGATACTATTTAGACTTATAAAGATTCTCCAGTTTAGTTCGAAATGAATCATGCCCGGCCTTATGCACATTATTTATTATATTCTAGAATCCGAACAATCCCGGGATAAACAATGAAATTTGGGGTATGAAAGTTACCATTAACAGGACAAGGATCATTATAGCATACATGGGGATCAGGGGCTTGAGTACATTTTCTATTTTTGTATTGGCAACTTCGGTCCCCACAAAAAGTACACTACCAACAGGTGGCGTACACAAACCAATACAAAGGTTTAAAACGATTATAATTCCGAAATGAACAGGGTCTAATCCCAGTCTTGTAACCACCGGTAAAAAGATTGGTGTAAAGATTAATATTGCAGGTGTCATATCCATAAAAGTTCCTACAATTAAAAGTATAAAATTAATTATCAGTAGAATTGCAATTTTACTATTGGTTAAACCCAGTAAAGCCTGACTGATCATCTGAGGAATATTCTCGTAAGACATTATCCAGGAGAGTGCCATTGATGTTCCTATCAGCAACATTACAATTGCAGTTGTGCTGGCACTTTTCAGCAGGATATTGGGAATTTCCTTGAGTTTAATATTCTTGTAGATAGGGCCTGCTAAAATTGCAGCATAAGCAACTGCAATGGCCGATGCCTCAGTTGGTGTAAAATAACCAGCGATAATTCCCCCGATTACAATTATAACCAATAAAATAGCCGGTATAGCTCCCAAGAATTTTTTCACAGCTTCTTTAAAGGCAACTTTCCCTGACTTTGGATAATCATTAACAAAAGCAAAAATAGCAGCTACTACAATCAATCCAACCCCGACTAATACTCCAGGCATATATCCGGCCAGAAAAAGAGCCGCTATCGAAGTCCCCCCACTGGCAAAAGAATAAACAATTAAAACATTACTGGGAGGAATTGATAAACCGGTTGTAGAGGAGGTAATATTGATAGCAGCGCTAAATCCTTTATCATAGCCTTTTTTTACCATAATAGGAACCATTATTCCTCCAATAGCTGCAACAGCTGCCAGGGCAGAACCTGAAACAGCGCCAATTAACATGGCTGAAATAATAATTACATAAGCGAGTCCCCCTCTGAACCTGCCCACCAATACGGTTGCAAAATCTAATAACTTTTCAGCAATTCCTCCTCTATTTAGGATCTCCCCGGCCAGAACAAAGAATGGAATCGCCAAGAGTGCAAAACTATCCAGACCGGTAGCCATTCTCTGGGCTGCTGTGGCAAAAGCAGAAATAAAATCCATGCTAATTAACATAGTTAATATCGAGGAGATACCAAGAGAAAAAGCAATAGGAACACCAATTATCAAAAGAATAATAAAACTTATTACTAATACTAGAATTTCCATCTCTTTGTTCTCCTTCTACTTATCTTCAACTAAGATTGGATTTTTGCCAGCCCATTCCCGGGAATAATCAATTATAAATAAGATTGAATAAAACATAATAAAAATACCGCTTACAGGAATTGCCAGATAAACATAACCCATTTGAATCTGGAGAGCGGCTGAGGTCTGCCCCAGAGTGAAAGTCATAGTAACCAAACGCAGCCCTCCAATCAGAAGTACAAAAAGTGAAAACGCAAAGACGCAGACCTGGATAATGACATTAATTCCATATTGGAGCTTTTCGGAAAATTTCTTCTGAATATAATCTATAGCAACATGCATGCGTAATCTGTAAGCATAGGTTGCTCCTAAAAGGCCCAACCAGATAAGTAAATAGCGGGCTATTTCCTCTGTGTAGGCACTCGGATTATTCAGTATAAAACGAGTGAACACTTGCCATAAAACATTTATTACATTAACTCCCATAATCAAAATCACGGCCCATTTTAGAAATGTATCTAATCCTGTTATAATTTTTTTCATAGGTTCCCCCGGTTTATTTTACTCCTCGGATCCGTTTTAGATAGGCATATATCTCAGGTCTATTTTGTTTAATTTGTTCGTATAATGGTTCTACTTTTTTCTGAAACAAAGACTTATCCGGATGATATATTTCTACTCCGGCTTCTTTTACTTTTGTACGGGCCTCTTGGCGGGCTTCCTGCCAGAGAATCTTTTCTCTCTGGGCTGATTTATTTGCAGCTATTTGAATTACTTCCTTCTCTTTACTTGACAATTTTTTCCAGACATGTGAACTCATTAATAATACATCAGGGATAGAAGTATGAGCATCCAGGGAATAATATTTTGCGACCTCAAAATGATGAGAAAGATAGTAGCTGGGAAAATTATTTTCAGCAGCATCGACAATTCCTTGTTGCAGAGAGGTATATAATTCTCCCCAGGAAATAGGAGTAGGACTGCCCCCCATCTGACGAATCATTTCCATAGCCATAGCATCTTCCATAACCCTGATATTCATGCCTTTTATATCTTGCGGAGTCTGAATCATTTTTTCAGTTGAATAGAAACTCCGGCTACCAGCATCATAATAACAGAGCCCCCGCAAACCTTTTTCTGTACCGGACAAAAGGATTTCTTTTCCTATTTTTCCTTCCAGAACACTGAAAAAATGGTCTCTATCTCTAAATATATAAGGGACACTAAAAACTTTGTATTCATTTACAAATTGTGAAAGTGGGCTGGCAGAAACTTTGGTCATACCAATACTACCAAGCTGCAGTAATTCCATACATTCTCTCTCCGAACCCAACTGTTCACTGGGATAGATATCCAGCCGCATTTGACCCTCTGATAAACTATCAACCTGCTTGGCCATATATTCCATTGCTAAATGCACGGGATGAGAAGGCGAAAGGCTATGAGCGAGTTTGATTGACCTCACTTCCTTTTCACTGGAGCAGGCTGTTAGAAGTATTAAAATAAAAATTAAACCAATCCACAATTTTCTCATTATTATCACCTATTCATTCATATATAATTCAATTCATGCACCTAAATTAACAATATGCAATAGAAATTATAAATACAATTTTAATATACAGAGATAACTACTTTTTACAAGTCTATCTACCCTGGTAAATAATATCTTTATCTCGCAAGAAAATTTATTTCATTCTCTGCTTCCTCAGATTGGCTTCCAGAAAATAGTAATCGGCATAGATGAGAGGTACATCCACTTCCGAATTTTCCGGTCTGCTCCCTACACAATGATTAATGAGAAAGTTACTTTGATTGGCTTTATACTGTTCTGATGAAAGATTTGCTAGGATTCGATCCGCATATTTTCTATAATTTTTATCTTTTACAAATGTATGCAGCTCATAGAGGGCAGAAGCCATGATAGCAGCAGCAGAAGCATCTCTAGGCTCATTTGGGATGTTAGGCGCGTTGTAATCCCAGTAAGGGATCATGTCCTCAGGCATATTTTTATGGTCAAGGGTAAATTCGGCAATTTTTTGCGCCTGACTTAAATATTTGTGATTTTTTGTATATCGATAAGCCATTGTAAAACCATACAATCCCCAGGCCTGCCCCCGGCTCCAGGCAGAGGAATTAGCGAATCCTTGCCATGTCTGTTTTCCCCGAACTTCACCGTTAGTAGGATCATAATCTACCACATGAAAGGAGCTATTATCAGCTCTAAAATGATTTTTGATTGTATGATTTGCATGCGAGACAGCCATTTTATAATAAGTAGAATCACCAGTCACCTTTGTAGCCCAAAAAAGGAGCTCTAAATTCATCATATTATCAATAATGACCGGAAATTTCCATTCATCACTATTCCAATCCCAGGATCTTATACATCCTACTTGGGGATTAAATCTTGTTGCCAGCGTTTTAGCACTGGTTAATAGAATTTTTTTATACTCTTTGTGGCCGGTCAATCTGTAGCCATTTCCAAAACTATTAAACATCATGAATCCAATATCATGAGTACCATCATTATTTTTCTCTCTTTCAAGTTCTGCAGTGAACTTTTCTGCGTAGTTTTTCCAGCTATCATTTTGAGTATATTCATAAATATACCACAATGAACCCGGAAAAAAACCACTGGTCCAATCGTGGGACTCTACTCTTACCAACTCACCATTTTGTCGTAAAGAACGTGGAAATTGGCGTGCATTTGGAAAAGATTCTACCATCTTTTTGTAATTATTCTGAGCATACCTGAAATTCTGATCAACTAGCTTCTTGTTATCATTGTTACATTGCACTAATATAACGAAAAGGATCAAAAATAGAATTCTACTTTTAAATATTTTCATAAAAACCCCTTTATTTTCATTAAGTCATGTTGTTGAATATCAGACTTTTCAAAATATAATTACCTATTCATCCAAAATAGTAAATCGGATTTTAATACATTAACAATACAAATATACAATTAACTGTTTCACTATTTAAAATTACAGTGAAATTTACAAGATTATCTGGCTTTTTAAAAAATTAATTTTTGATTGTTTAGTGTGATTTTACATCTTATCCATAAAAATAAAAAACCCACTTTATTAAGAGTGGGCTTTTATAATAGGCTGAAAAATAATTATGTTTATAAATTTTCCAGGTCAAAACGACAATCTATAAAATTTTCAATTAACTAACTTAGCTTTGAGTTCAATATTTACGCTCTTTAATGCCTGGGAAACCGGACATCCCTGTTTTGCACCTTCGGCAAATTTTAGAAATTCTTCCTTTTCAATATCAGGTACATGGGCTTCGCTATCAAGCACTATCTTTGTAATTTTAAAATCACCATCAACTTTATCAAGATGAACCTGGGCTGTGGTATCCACTTTCTCAGGTTTATAACCGGCTTCCGCCAGCTCATGAGAT
>JAIPHI010000088.1 GCA_021735285.1 Fidelibacterota bacterium
AATATTATTATGAGGTGCAATATGAAAAGAAAAGTAGTAAGAGTCGGAGCCAGTCTTTGTATCTTATTACCCAAAAAAATTATAACAAAGGTTGGTTGGGACTTTGGCGATCATATTGATTTGATCCTTGATGAAGATGAGCAAAAAATTACATTGAAAGATTACGAAGAAACTGAAAAAAAGAATGATCTAGGCGATTTTTCACAATTTAAAACTCAATATAAAGAAGCATTTCAAGAAGACGAGTAAATAGAGGTATTACTATGAAGAGGAAAATAATACGAGTTGGCTCCAGTCGTGGGGTTTTGATTCCAAGAGAAGTTACGCGGGCTATGGGTTGGGAATTCGGTTCTATGACCGACTTGACTGTTAATGAGGAGAAGAACGAATTAGTAATAGAAACCGCTGAAACTGAAATACCAGAAGAACTAGATAAAGAACAACTCAAACAGTTTGAAAACCTCGCCAATAAACATAAAAAAGTACTGGAGGGACTCCATGACTGATGATCAGAAAAAGGAGTTGAAAATTTTATGTTACGCCCACTGGAATATATGCAAAATACTGGATACGGAAACTGGAATCAGAGATATTGATGTATTAAAAGATGTTATATCCATGCCAGGCGGAGGTTCTCTAAACTGTTTGTTAGGGGAAAAACTTACTAACAAAAAGGATTTGTACTCACAATTAGGCTGGTTTATCTATTATACTATTGAAGGGGAGCCTTTTAATAGTAAAAACAAAGCCCTGATAGTTCTAGTTTTGGAATGGGTATTAAATCATTATAATCTATCTCATGATTTAGAGGACATTGCTGAGTATGTCGATAATATCGATACAATGCGTCAGGGGAATGCCGATATTTCGAATTGGTTTTCGGAGAAAGTAAACTAATAATATTCAACTCAATAAAACTATCTACACCGGATAAGTATGTCTTTTAAAATTGTTAAGGATTTTCTAATTGATTATCTCGCTATAGCTCTGGGTACATTAATCATGGCCCTGGCTTTGGTCCTCTTTCTTTCACCGTCTAAAATTGTTTTTGGTGGGGTGGGAGGCATAGCAATTGTCATTAAACAGCTCTGGGATTTTCCCCTGGGTATTACAATGATATTATTAAATGTTCCTCTTTTTTTGATAGGATTAAAACTATTAGGAAAATCTTTTGGGGCTCGAACATTTTATGCCTTTACTCTATTTGCGTTTTTTACGGATATATTGGATAGAGGATTAGAGCTGGTTCCGGCCACTGATAATATTCTTCTGGCCTCAATTTTTGGAGGCATAACATTGGGTCTGGGATTAGGGATCGTCTTTAGATTTCAGGGTACTACAGGAGGGAGTGACATTGTCGGCCAAATTATTGATAAATATACTAATCTATCCATTGGTACTGGTATTATATTGACTGATTTTTTAATAATAATAAGTGCAGGAATTATTTTTGGTAATATTAATCTAGCCCTCTATGGTCTTATTAGTTTATATCTAAGTGGCCAAATAATAGATATGGTAATTAATGGTTTGGATTATGCCCGTTCTTTTTATATTATTACGGATCAAGAAGAAGATATCAAGCAAATGGTGCTGGATAAGATGGAACGGGGAGGCACTGTCATGATGGGGGAAGGATTTTATAGCGAGGAAAAGAAGAACATACTTTTTGTAGTTGTTACCTTAAAAGAGGTCTATGCTTTAAGACAAAAGGTGCGAGAGATAGACCCTGATGCTTTTATAATCATCGCTGATGTGCATGAAGTATTAGGGCATGGATTTCGGCCCAGAATCAATAAATAATTTATCATTTCATTGATTTTATAGTTAAAACCGGGCAAGATGTGTGACGGATAATCTTTTCTGCTACGGAACCAAAAAGTAAGTGGCCCAGACCGGATCTACCATGGGTTGAAATCACAAGCAGGTCCACATCTAATTCCTTGGCGACTTTGTCGATTTCCTGAGCAGGATCGCCTGTTCTGATGATTTTTTCATATTCCAGGTCTTCCGGAAGATTATTTTTGACTATAGAATCTAAATTATTTTCTGAAGATTCTTTCAGCATTTCTCGATAGCTGGCAATATTAAATTCGCCAGGATGCGAAGGTGTCGGTACTACCGGGATTGGTGAAATGACATTTACCAGAATGATTTTTGATGATAGATTTTGGGCTAATTCTATGGCATTATCCAGCGCTTCCATGGAATGTTCACTAAAATCCAAAGGGCATAATATTTTATTTACAGGAAACATAATATAACTCCTTTATTATTATTTTTATTATCCATAGTCTATTTAAAAATACATAAAATTGTTTATTTTTTCAAATCACCTTTTGACTGTATAATTATGTGTTCTCAGAATAAAATTTTAGTGGAAAATTTCTGATTTCCAGTTTTATTAATTTGGAGTAAGACTAAAACTGATTCGATTGTAATAAGTTATTGAAAAAAAACGAATTAATATGAATCTTATATAGAGCGAAAATTTCAGAAAGCTTTAAGACTATTTCCTTGTTAAATTGATAATTTTTTAATAGTCTTATGGAGTAGATAAGAAATAGTTTTATTGTTGAACATGATCAGAAAAAAAATTATATATTTAGTTCTAATTCAGATTTCATTAATACTGAATATTTCGGCGACAGTGATAAATCCGGTGATTCTACCTTTAGAGGATGAGAATACTGTAATAACTGAGCTTACGAGTGGATATGATTTTAATGATAATAATTTGCTGGATGTATTAGCTATAGCCTGGCAGGTAGATTCTAAGGGCAATAAACTGGCTAATTCATCGAGACTGGTTCTGTTAGAATTACGTCCCAATGGCCTTTTAAAATTGCTTTGGGAATATAAACCAGCGCAGGGACAATTTATTGATGTTGAAATTGTTGATTTTGAGGGTGATGGCAGACAAGCTTTCGCAGCAATCTGTAGTCACAAATATTCTGATAATATAGAAAATAGGGATTGGCTCTATATTTTTGAGGGACAGGGGAATAAAATTGTTAGGAAATATGAAGAAATAAATTTAAAGTATCCTGAAGTCAGAGCTGAGTTTCTGGATAAAGGAGACTTTAATGGGGATGGTCTTGAAGATTTACTCATCTCAGCAGGGAGTCCTTCTCGAGCAGCGTATATTGTACGATTAAAAAATTACAACCTTAAAAATGATTTTCAAATTGGTCTTGATAAAATTTCACTTAGTTCTGGAATTTCCAGATTTAGAGCAATTGCCGCCAATATTGATAGTCTACCAGGTGATGAAATTGTGATGATTAGAGAACAGGATAAAATTCAGATAACAGGCTATGATTATCAATTAGGCTCTATTCAGGGAAGCGATTTTATTTTTAGCCAGGGCCGTATGAAAAATTTACAATTAAATCAGATAGTGGCATCTAATGTTAAAGATAATAAATTTGATAATATAATATTGCCTTTTCGTGATGGTGAAAATTATTTATTAAGCTGGAAAGATCAGAGTATGACTTCCGTTCGTCTGCCCATCGAAAAAACAATTCGAGATATAAGAGTGAAAGACCTGAATTATAATGGCCGTGATGAAATTTATTATTTATCAAAGAATGAGGTAGAGATATATAGACTTGAGGCTCAGGATTCTACCCACTCACAAAATATTGAATTTAATAGCAACTTGTATTTTAATCCATATTTTACAGATGTGGAGCTGCTAGCTCTCGAGTTTACAATTGATACGAGAGATCCTTTTGGTGATGCTTTACTGGTACCCTATTATAATAAAAATTTCTACAAACATGGTTTAAGCTACTGGTTGCTTAAAGAAAAAATAGACTTTGAAAATAAAGAATTAGAAGAGAGTGGGTTTTATGAATCTACTACAATTGAAACCAGTAAAGATGGATTGGCTGAGTTTGAGAGAATAAATCATATTATCAATAAATATTCAAAGCTGGATGGTAGTCCAACGTCTCTGGCAAATTATGAAAATGAAGAGATTCTTATAACCCGTAATTATTCGCAAACCAAACATATTGAGTACGACTATACTATTCACCCGGGAGATACATTCAACTATCATATAGACTCTTTACATTTTGATAATATGAGCCAAATCTCAATAATAGCGCCCGGAGATATTACTTATAGTCCGGATAGTAGCAAGATTAGCTGGGCTCCGGAGCCCTCCTTTGTTGGTGAAAATAATATTATTTTTACTAACGAGAAGGAATCTAAAATCATCAGTCTATATGTGAATTCACCACCGCAGATCACTAATATACCTAATCAATATTATATTTTGCAGCTAGGGGAAACATTTGCTTTTAATCCGCAGATCAAAGACAAAAATAAAGACGCAAATCTTATCTACAAAATGGTTAAATATCCGGAAGGGGTTGAAATTAATCCAACAGGGTTGATTAGATGGAAGCCAGCTTATTTTCAGAAAGATTGGTATGACTTTAAGATGATAGTTTCAGACGGTATGGATAGTACATTTGTGGTTTTTTCAATTTTTGTAAATCATCCACCTACTATCAAATCGCAGTTTCCAAGCTCGGTTCAAGTTGGAGAAAATTTTCAACATAGTATAGAAATAGAGGATAATAAAGGGGGCTATCTTACTATCCATAATAAGCGAATTCGGATTGATCGCCATAATAATTCTGAAATTTGTGAATTTGAACTGGTTCATGATGCGCCTGATCAATATATAAAAAAATTCAACACAATAAAAAATAAAGTCATTCACATTATAAATGCTATCAAAGTGGATAATAGTATAATATTGATAGCTTCGTTTCAAAATAAAAGACCTCGTCCAAACGAAGTAATCAAATCATTTTTCAATTCTATAAATATGCCGATCCCAATTTATAAACTGAAGAGGGAGTATTTTTGTTATAATTATGCCATAAAGCGAGCTCCGGATAATTTGACTATTGCTGAGGATGGCACATTGCAATGGACTCCCCAAAAATATCAGCTTGGCTGGAATCAAATTTCTTATATTGTGAATGATGGTTATTTCACAGACGAGTATAGTGATAGTGTATTTGTTAATTCACCCCCTAAAATAACAAAAACTCCGGATACTCTTATTTATTCAGATTCCCTCTGGAAATGTAAGGTTTCAGTATTAGACCAAAATCAAGATGCGGGGATCAAATATAAATTGATAAAGGCGCCCTCTGGAGTGCATATCTCTGAGACAGGCGTTATAAAATGGTTTCCAAGGAATATTAATTATCGGAAATATTCTTTTGGAATTGTGGTAAGTGACGGATTAGCCGCAGATACGGGCTATGCAAATGTAATTGTAGATCAGGCACCTGAGATAGTCTCCAGGCCGAATAAAATGGCATATACTGATATAGAATATACTTATAAAATCAAAGCCATAGACGAAGCAGGAGATAGCCTTAGGTATAAGGCCATTAAAATACCAAAAAATGCTATACTCGATGAAAAAAATGGTTATTTAAGCTGGAAACCAAGATCGAATCAACAGGGTAATAATAAAATAGTTCTTCAGGCTATCGATTCACATGCGGCTTATTCTTTGCAAAGTTTTGATATCAAAGTAATTAAAAGTGATAAAACCAGAAATAAAGTTATCATCACTTCATTGCTTTCCGCTACCACAATAATTGGCCTGCTCTATTTCCTGGTTTTTTAATCAAATAATTCCTCAAGGCTTGAGCTCGGGGTAATTCATTTAAAGCATGCTAGAATTTGTTTTAACAAAGCTGAATCTATTTGCATTGTTACTTCTAAAATTAAAATTTTGGGGGCAGGATTATACTTAGCAGGGAAATTGGTAAAGTCTTTTTCTGTGGTTAGAAGATAATCACAATTGAGCTGCTTTGCCTTTTTTGTCAGTTTTTCCAGATCTTTCTGGCCATATTTATAATGATCGGCAAATGCTTTAAAATGAATTTTTTCTGGCTGCAATTTTTCTATTGTTTTGTAAAATTGGTCAGGATTACCCAGACCACAAAAAGCTAAAACCTTTCTATTTCTAACTGTATCAAAATCGACATTTTTGTGATCAGCAGCTGTGTATAGTTTTTTTATAACAAGGGGGGTAGGAAATTGAGTGATTTCAGGGGCTAGTTTTTTGAAATAATGAGAGTGATGCTGGGAAATCTCTGCCGTTCTTGAAAAAATTAAAAAATCGGCGCGTCGAACTGATTTTATACTTTCCCGCAAATATCCGGAGGGCAAAGGCTGCGCTTGCTTTGGATTATGAGCTGCATCCCAGAGCACAATATCTACATCCCGGTTCAAACTCCGATGTTGAAAAGCATCATCCGCAATAATAACATTACAATCGTATTGTTGGGCGGTAAGTCCGGCCTGGTAGCGATTAGGATCTGCTATAACATGAGCTGTAGTTTTCCTGGCCATTAAGTAGGGCTCATCACCACCGATTTCCGGAGAAACTAGCGGACCTTCTCCTCTGGAAACAATAACCTGTCCTTTGCTCATTTTTTTGTAACCTCTGGTAATTATGACAGGTTTATACCCTTTCTCCTTGAGATGATTTGCCAGAGCAATTGTGAAAGGCGTCTTACCTGTGCCACCAGCGGTTATATTCCCCACTGAGATGACAGGTACTTTTAGTCCTTCGGATGGTAATAAATCTCTATCATACAGAAAGTTGCGTATTTTGGTGATGCCTAGATAAAGCATTGAAAAGGGAAGCAGTAATATTTTGATCACTTTTGTCATTTCTGAAGATAATTATTATTAATTATGCTAGCTGTCCGTTTGGCTACTCCTTTTTTACCCAGTTTTTGGGTTATCTCCGCCATCCTTTTTTTCATTCTTTTTCTGCGCGATTTACTTTCTAGCAGCTCTATAAGTTCATTTGCAATATGATCAGGGTTAGCCTCTTGCTGGATTAATTCAGGCACGATCTCTTCCCCGGCAATAATATTTGTAAGTGATATGTAATCAACTTTTATCAGCATTTTTCCTATCAAATATGTCAGGGGCGAGACTTTGTAAACTACTATAGTGGGTGTATTCAAAATAGTGGCTTCAAGGACGGCAGTACCAGAGGCCATAATCAGAGCGTCGGATTTTTCTAAAATACGTTTATTTTGCCCTTCTTCCCAATGTATCCAGGATTCAGTAGTATGGTTCCTGTAGTTTGAAAAATTATAACCAGGTGCCATGGCAACGGTCGCTTGAAAATTTTTATAGTATTTTCGAATTTTTCTCATGGCCTCTATTATACCTGGAAGAAGAGATTGAATCTCCTGGGCCCGACTTCCGGGGAAAAGACCAATCTTAGGAGTTTTTACCTCTTGCTTGACAGGTTGCGGAGAGCTGATGGGCTGATACTGATCGATTAAAGGATTACCTACAAATTTAGCCTGAACATCCCGTTCTCGATACCATTCTTCCTCAAATGGTAAGATACAGAGCATTTGATCTACATATTTTTTTATTTTCTTAATTCTGGATTCATTCCAGGCCCAGATCTTAGGGCTGATATAATAAACAACCGGGATTGCCAGCTTAGCAGCATATTTTGCCAGGCGGAGATTGAATCCGGGATAATCTATAAGTATAATTAAATCCGGTCGATTAAATTTCAAATGTTTTTTTGTATTTCGCCAGATCTTGTAGATCTTGGGTAAATGTTTTATAATCTCTGCAGTTCCCATAAACGATGTTTCATCTATGTGGTAAAGAAGAGAACCGCCTGCTTGTTTTATATTATCTCCCCCAATTGCAGTAATATCTAATCTATTATTAAGTTGAAGTAAAGCCCTTATTAAATTTCCTCCGTGCATGTCTCCTGAAAGTTCGCCTGCTGATATAAATATTTTCTGGTTTGACATTCTAATTCCAATCTCCTGTATATTACCTGGCAAGAATTTAATTTAAATCTAACAAGTATCAAATGAGTTATTAAAATCCGGATGTGAAATAGTCATATATAAGCAATCATTGGTGCTTGTATTAGATCAGAAACATTCAAGATTTGTGGATCATGGAGCCCGCTATCGTTGAAAAAAGTGCCCTGCTCGCTTTTCTGAAAAATAAATAACTAATTGCAATTAAAATTTATTTATAATGTATATAATTTCTATTCTCTTGTTACCTTTGTTTCGCCATAAAAGTAACCAAAAGGGCGCCGGCTGGATAATTAAATGCTAAAATTTATTTCGCTTTACTAAAAATATTTTAAGGCTCCCTTTTCCGAGCGAATAATAATTAACTTTTATTTCAATTTAATGTTTGTCAGATAGAAATAAGGCTATGTGATTGATCCGCTATAAAATATTTTTTTAACGTTCAGCTCATAAATTTTCTAGACGCATTTAATTATAATGCCGGTAAAAAAATCAGTAAAATTGTTTATGTAAAATTATTACTCTAAATAATTATTATTTGAAAAACAGGGGGATTCTGGTTTGAAAAAGTAAGTTGCGGGTTGATATTAGAATCCCAGTATAGTAATTTGCTCTGAGTAAGATAAAACTATGCCGGAGGCTTATTTGAAAATTTACAAAAAGTTGAAAATGAAGATCAGGTATTAAATCATAAATTAGACAGGTTTCAAGATGAAAATAAGGATTTGTCATCCTGAAAATCTGAATATAGGAGTGACTTGGAGCAGAAAAACAGTTTGTTAAATAAAGAAAATGAGAATATAGAAAAATTAAAGAATAAGATAGAACAAAAAGAATCCGATCTTGATAAGTCAAAAGAGAGTAAAGAAAAGCTGGAAACGCTTGCTAATACCCGGGATAGGTTAACTGAATAATCAAACTTATTATTGATGAAAATTTCACATAGAGATTCGAATATTTAGAAAATTTTGAATTAGGAGATAAAAGATGAAATCCAGAAAAATAGTAATACTGGTATTATTATTTGCAATTCTAATTATAAATTGTGAGAGGGATAAAAACACTACAACAGCAACTATCATTCACTGGAATGATTTTCATGCTGCGAATTTGCCTTATAAACCCACATATAAAAATCCCCAGGGCTTTAAAGTCGGGGGGTATGCAAATGTGGCCGGTTATATTGATTCCTTGCGGGAGGTCTATCCCCATGCTGTGACAATGAATGCTGGTGATGATTTCCAGGGTTCGCCTGTTTCCTCAATCACAAAAGGCAAGTCTCAAATTTTAATCCTTAATGCTCTAGGCCTGGATGTATTTACTCTGGGGAATCATGAGTTTGATTACGGTTTTAAAAAATTGCGAAAAAATATTAAATTGGCAGAATTTCCTATTGTCGCGTCCAATATTTTTGTGAAGGAATCGGGAAAATTAATGGTCCCGCCTTATAAAATTTTACAATCCGGAGCGACAAAAATAGGGGTAATTGGTGTTATGCTGGAGACTTTGAAAAGTAGCTCTTTGCCAAAAAATGTCAAAGAGATAGAAGTAGTGGAAGCCCGGGATCAGGTTCAAAAATATGCTGATTCTCTGGAAAGTAAAGTGGATTTAACTGTGGTTTTAAGTCACCAGGGATTTTATCCCGATTCCATACTTGCCACTCAACTTGATAAAGTTGATGCAATTATAGGTGGCCATTCTCATACCTGGCTAACCAAACCAGTCGAAGTCAATGATATTTTGATCTGTCAGGTTGGAAGTCGGGGGGAGAGATTGGGAGTGATAAATGCCAGAGTGGATACTATCAATAACCGGGTTATAAATTATGATTATGAATACATCAGAACTATCCTTGGTCGCGTCAAACCTGATCAAAAAGTTAACAAAGTAGTCGATTCTCTGGATGCTCTGATTGCTGCCCGGATGGATAGGCAAATTAGCTATCTTCAAACGGATTGGACCAGAAGTTCAAGGGGAGAATCGAATATTGGTAATTGGTTTACGGATGCCATTCGGGAGCGCTTCAATACTGACATTGCTTTTCAGAACTCAGGAGGGATAAGAAAAGGATTGTCTGCCGGACCTATTACTGAACGGGATATCTGGGAAATTTGTCCCTTTGATAATACAGTGGAAATAATATCAGTAAAGGGTGATACACTCACGCAAATGATAAGGTGGCGGATCGAGCATCCGCGTGATCTTTTACAGACTTCCGGAATGAAGAGAATTTATAATGGACAAACTGATAGTTTGCTTAAGGTCATTATTAATGGTCAGCCAATCGACCCTGATCAAACATATACAATTGCCACTAATAATTACATAACTGGTCATTCGCAAAGATTTTTTGGCTTTTCAGCGGCCGAATTGCAAATAGAACATACCGGAATTGTAGGCCGGGATGTATTAATAGAGGCTGCCGAAAAGGCTGATACAATAAATAGCCAGATTGAAGGTAGAATCATGGATGTTGCTACAAAGTAATACTTAACCACCGAGAATAATTGTGGGACCGAATTTATCAACGATGCTTGGTGTTCTTAGTGATTAAACAATAAATATTTACATCAATCCGAAAATTGATTAAATTATTCCGGTTCTGCCACCCTAGCTCAGCCGGTAGAGCAGCTCTCTCGTAAAGAGCAGGTCAGGAGTTCGAATCTCCTGGGTGGCTCAAAGATTTTGATGAAATCAATAGCCGGGTAACCATGTCGTCGAACAACATGGAATCTATCTTACAAGTAGTTCATTTAGAGCATATTGTGCTAACATTTCATGATCACCCTCAAAGATAACTAATTTTATATTATTATATTGTTTTCTGAGGAGAACTCTTCTGCTGGAAATTTCACCATAATCTCCTAAAGCTCTCCTCAGTTCTAATAGTTTCAGTTTTTCTTCCTGTGAAACATACTTGGATGAATCCCGGACTGACAAATCATTGAGAAGCTTATTATAAAAATTTATTGAATGGGTTATGGGGACGCTGCCCTGGATACCGTCATAAATTCCGGCATAAATGAATAGATTTGTATCTTTTAGCTTGTTGATAGGTGTTTCCCAATAAATAGGTGATCTTTTCCGGGCAACATTAATATTAAGAGCATTCTCAGAATTTGTACATGCTAAGATATTATCTGCATACTTATTATTTCTTATTTTACTTTCTCTATACCAGGCTACAAGATCAGAAATAGAAGCCCAGGCTGAAAATTTTTCAATGTCGTGTTCTAATCTCATGAAACTACTTAAAGTTGCATAGCCGCCACCACTTACTCCAATAACGAATATTTTTGAAGTATCTACATTTGAGTTCTCTACTGCAAAACTAATAGCATC
>JAIPHI010000089.1 GCA_021735285.1 Fidelibacterota bacterium
CTTGATAGCAGATAAAGCATCAGATATCTTGGCAAGTAAGACAGTATTTCCACTCCGCACTGCATAACAATATTCCGGAGAATAAATAGGGTCTTCATTAATTCTAAGATTTGTCCAATTATTTTTATCTATATAATAATAAGCAATTGCTTTGGTAACCAGCGCACAATCATGTTTACCATTGGCAAGTAGTCGCAGAGCGTCTTCCTGTGATTCAGTCGATATAAGCTGATCATCAAGTTCCATCTGGAGAGCCTTGTCATGCATTATATCGCCTTCTTGTACTAATATGGATTTATCGGAAAGTTCAGACATATTATCAGGAAGAGGTGAATTCTTTCTGGCAACAATTACATAACTTACAACCGTATGAGCAGGGGACATATCAAAAGTTTTATCTCTTTTAGGGGAATAAAACATTCCCTGTAGAGCGTCAATTTCTCCTCTTTTCAATTTTTCTCTCATCTCTGCCCAGGGTCCTAATTGTATCTCAATTGTTATATCTAATTGATTGGCAAGTGCCCGCGTAAGGTCAACATTATATCCATCCGGTTCGCCATTTTTATTTAAAAACTCATAGGGCGGGAAATTGTTATCTCCTCCGATAACTATTCTTTGCGGAAGTTTTTCAAAGGCCTCTAAGGGAGCAAACCATTTTTTATGTAATCTCCGGAAAGTGCCATTAGCAATCACAAGGGAGAGGCCTTCATTAAGTAAACTTAATAATTCTTTATCACCCTCACTGACGGCAAAACAAAAGGACTGCCTAAATAAATCCTGAGGATCGCCAACTGTTTTAAGATTACTAATATTATTTTCCTTAATAATTTGAAGGGCAAGGTATTTTTGGATAACGACCGCATCATGTTTCCCTCTGGATAGCTCTAATAATGCCTGTGTGAAATTTGCTTTGGGTATAATTTCCAGGTCGGTATCTATCCTTTTGAGATATTCTTCAGCATTATCTCCTTCTAAGACTGCAACTTGTTTATTTTTTAAGTCCGTAATTGAATGAATATTTGTTTGGTCTTTGCGGACAACAATTGTTCCATGCATAGTCAAATATGGAAAAGTAAAGTCATAAATATCTTCACGCACCGGTGTTCGCCCCACAAGGGGAAGCGCATCTAGTTCTTTATTAGCTAAATTTTGTTTTAATTTTGACCAGACACCGGTTTTAAAGTCAATTTTTAAATCCATTTCAGAAGCAGCAGCCTTCAACAATTCAACAGAAAAGCCTGCTGCTTGACCTTCTTTATTTTCAAAGCAATAAGGAGAGTAATTATATTCACAGCCAGCTTTAATATGTGTGATTTTTTCATTTTGGTGAGAGGTTTTTTGAGCATGAAGTCCTCCCCATGAATGCATAATAATTGATATAGCACATAAAAGAAATATTACAAATAAATCACTGTTAAAGGGTAAATTCTTATATTTTTGCATTTCTGTTGATCCTCAAACAGGCAAAATTAAATCTTATTGAAACATCATTCTATCTGGAATCTAAGAATTATGATAAAAAATGTCTAAGGATTATTTTATAATGGAATATTTAATGTAATTATGAACTAACATTTCTCATTATTCTCGTACTCCGGACAATTACAATTTATTGAAATAGATACAAGAAAATCTAAAAAAATTTTGGTGCATATCTTTAAAAAAAGTCCGGGACATGAAAAATTTCAAAGTTAATTATTAACCAGAAAAATTGGTTAGACTGCAGTCGCCATACTGGCTCCTTCCATAGAACTAATATTTTATATAAATTAATCATGATTATTCTAAATTCCACTCTGTCTTATGGCACAAATATAGGGGATGATTACAATAGAACAATTTAGCAAATTGTTCTGCATGGATCACAACTTGCTAAGTTGTGGTTGCTGAATGAGACCTTAATGGCCGAGAGAAGCAAATTGGAATCGCGGAGATATTACAATAATAGTTTACTTATCTTTGAACCCCATATCTAAGAAATTTATGCATCGTATATTAGATAGGTATTTGAAAAAGGTGAATAAATTATTAAGACAAATTTTTGCAGTTCTAAAATATGACAGAGAATGGGATCCTAATTATGGAAGAGGTTAAAAAATCAGAAAAAATATAAAGTTTTTATTGATTTTTAATACAGTACATAATTCATATTATGAACCTACATAATTATAAAAAAACAGAAAAATTCCTAATGCACCCAAAATTCTGAAGACCTATACAATAAATTACCCTCTAAGTTACTTCATGATTAATAGCTTGATAAGTTAAGAAAGAATAGTATTCTCCGGATGGATGATAGATAAAGGAGGAGACCTTTCATATATTTGTTAAGTCTAATTAAATAATTACTGGTTTGTCAAGAATCTAAAATAACTAATCATATATTGAAATAAATTTACGAAACCATAACAAATCTTATAGAGCCTCTATGTCTTTCACCCCATGTTTATCTAATAAGGATAATTTTTTCCGTATCGGATAATCCGGTTTTTGACAAAATTTGACAAATGTAAACACCACTACTTACTGATCTACCTGTATTATCTTTTCCATACCACCTAATTTGTCCTGGATTAGTGTTTATTGTTTTATCAGAGAATTCTTTAACTAACTTTCCCTTTATATCATAAATGATAATTCTAGCCTTCAAATTATTTTTTATGCTGTATTCGATATTAATATAGGGATTGAAAGGGTTCGGATAACAGTCATTGATTCTGAAATTATGTATTTCTTGTGAATCTGTTTCCAGCTCAGACTCCACTGAAATTATTCTGGAAAACTTTTTTTCTCCGGATAAACTCACATCCTCTAATTTATAAAAATATTTCATCCCTGATATAATTTGAGAGTCCTGATATTCGTAAGTTTGCGTTTCGGTAGTAGTACCGGCCCCCTGTATTATTTTTTTATTAATCTTATAAAAGTTTTCTTGAGTACCAGCGCTTTTAAAAATATTAAATCCAGCATTCTCTATTTCACTGGAAGTTTTCCAAATCAGATTTACAACGCCGTTTTCAAATGTCGCTTTAAACGAAATTAGTTCAATAGGAAGTGATTGGTCTTTACCATTATATCCTGGAGAGCCTTTGTCTCCTGTACTTCCACTCCATTCTGTTGTTGCTATAGTCCAGTTTGTATAATCATTATTATTATCAAATTGGTTCCCCGTGAATACCATGGAAGCTCCAGTAGGATTAGGCCAATTAGTTCCGCCATCATACTCAACTCTATCAACTTCCGTATCATCTGACATAGTGAGGATTATCTCATCACCACTGTTAGTTAGTGTAAAACCAGAATAAAGATAATCGATTGTTACATTTCCATTTTCTGCGAGATCGGCATTTCGTCCCAAAACTATAAAGTCGTTATTACCAATAAATAATGGTTCACCATTATTTATTTGATGATTATCTGAGTCACTATCTTTGATAATCCAATCATTAATATCAACCCTAGTCCCACTGGCATTATATATTTCGAACCATTCACCATCACTATCACTTACAGCATCCGGATCTTGCATAATCTCAGAAATAAAAATATTGGGGGTATTCGTTTCAATTTCAGTAGTAGCACTATCTTCAGGTATTGTCCCCTCAGTTTTAAAATCAACATCATCGCCGGAATTTGTATAAGGATAAATTTTAAATGAATATGCAGTCTCAGAATTCAAGTTGTTAACGGAGTGACTTTCCGAGCCATACTCGACTTTAATCATGTAGTTGTTGTCACTCCAGTCTGAATCTTCAGAAGGATCAATTCCATCTGAAGGCTCATAATACAGGCCAGCATTAGTTTTCCCTACAATCAGAAAACCATCCGCAGGCTGATCACCATCATTATCATTCCATGTTAAATCTATCTGATCAGAGCCTTCAGCTGTAGCAGTAAAAGCGGTGGCATGATTGGAGGGCTCAGGCTTAACTCCGGAAATCACCCTAAAATTATCAAAACCAGAATATCCACTAACACCATCATTTCTAATCATTAAATGTAGTCCGATTTCATTAACATCACCGGGTATATTTATGTTAATGGAACCTGAACTATCTTCCGGATCATTCCCTCCCTCAATTAAAAAAACTTCCCCTTGACTAATACTATCATAAAATAGTTCATATTTAGCATCATCATTACTTGCATTATAACCGATTATCTGCCAATCAAACAACAGAGATATATTGTCATAACTACTAATGTCAATATCAACAAAATCGAATGTCGCAAAGTCAGCTGTGCCATTCTCGCCTTCATCGTCTAAGTCATTTTCACCCAGGAGACTATCAGAAAAAACAGAATAATCTAGTGGAGATGCATTAGATATATTTATCATTCCCAAAAAGCCATTGCTTCCCCATCCATGATCAAAAAATGCTACATCACTAGTATATTCCCAACTCGGTGTACCTCCGTCAAAATCTTGTTGCACAATTACTGTTTGTGTCAATCCAATATTCATAAATAATATGAATGCGATTATTCCTGAAACTATCCATTTCTTAATGCTTTTTACAACAGGAAAATCCATAGTCTTTCTCCTTTCATAATTTTAATACTGCTAAGATAAATAAAATTGCTTAAACCGTCTTTCTTAAAATTTTTCCCTTTTGATAATTTTTAAATTTGGAATTAATTTTTAATAGTATAATCCAATTAAGATTATCATTTCTATGGGATAAAATATTATTCAATAAACTAAGCCGTTCATTTTGTATAATAAAATTTTTTTAGTGCTATCTTTAATATACTTAACCGGATAATAAATGTCAAAAGTTTTTAATATTTTTTTAAAAATCCCTAAACACTATATTGATAACTTTTTAAATTTGCATTGGGAGTTAAATGGTAGTATCAAAAGTTTTATGAAAGAATGATTAAAAATTAGATAACAAGGAGATTATATGTTAACCGAGATATTACATTTGGACGAAACAATTATAAGTTTTTTAAATAATAAAAAAGCCATCTGTTTGGTAGATGGTGAACATTATCCACCTGTAATTAAAGGTGCTGTGAAAAGTTTAGAGGAAAAAGATATTGAGATTGAAGCACTATTTTTTCTGGGTGGAACTGAAAAAATAGAAGATATTGAAGGGGAACTGAGTGATATTACAGAAAATTGTGAACTGGTCATGAATCCTGATCAATCAGATTTTAAAAAGCTGGAAGAGGCTATTATTAATCATAATGCAGAGATAATCATAGATCTATCTGACGAACCAGTGGTAGATTATCAATCACGTTTCCGGATAGCATCTATAACCTTAAAAAACGGGCTAACTTATTTAGGAGCCGATTTTTTCTTTACGCCACCTCAGGCAAAGGATGTTTTAACAAAACCCTCGATCTCAATTATTGGCACTGGAAAAAGGATCGGAAAAACAGCAATGGGGGTCACTATTTCCAGAATTCTAAAGAAAAATGATTTTGAACCTGTAGTCGTATGTATGGGTAGGGGAGGCCCCGCAGAACCGGAAATAGTAAATGCCGATGAGATGAACATAAATGCTGATAGCCTTATTAAAGTTGCAGAACAGGGGCATCATGCTGCATCTGATTATTGGGAGGATGCTCTTTTGGGTCAAATTAAAACGGTTGGTTGCCGCCGTTGTGGAGGAGGTATGGCTGGTAATCCTTTTTATTCTAATGTAATCCAGGGGGCGAAAATTGCCAATCAATTAGATAAAAAATTTATTATCATGGAGGGTTCAGGATCAACTTTCCCACCCATTGCAACCAATAAGACTATAACTTTGAGCGGAGGCAGTCAGCCGCTCTGGAAAATATTTGATTACTTTGGACGCTATAGAATAATGTTAGCTGACCTGGTTATTGTAACCATGTGCGAAAAGCCAATGGCCGATAAAAACAAAGTAGAAGCCATTAAAAAAGGTATTCGAGAGATCAATCCCGATGCAGAATTAGCACTGACAGTTTTTCGATCAGAACCAATGGGAAATATAAGTGGTAAACGAGTCTTTATTGCGACCGCAGCCAAAGCTGATACCAAGGACCTAATTGTTGCTCCCCTTGAAAATAACTATGATTGTGAAATAGTAGGATACACAAATAGTCTGTCTAATCGAGAAAAATTAAGAAAAGAATTGGATGCGGGACTTACGAATGCAGATGTGCTTTTAACCGAGATAAAAGCTGCGTCCATTGATACGGCCGCAAGGAAAGCCAAAGAAATGGGAGTAGAAATAATATTTATGCACAATCGAGCTCAAGTCATTGGTGGCACAGTTGATAGTTTAGAAGCACCTATTTTATCCGTTTGTAATCAGGCTATCGAGCTGATGGATAGTAATTCCAGGTAGATATAATCCTAAATAATAGCCTGCATTTTACTCGTTACAAAATTAAATTTGGAAACGGGAAGAAAGTTTTATGGAGTAAATTAACTGTGTTAATTCATTATGACTTAGTTATAAAATGATTGATAGTTAGGATGGATAATTGTCACTGCCAGATTTATACTTGCCCTTATAAGAACTTCGCTACAAAAAACGCCAATACACCCAAAATTAGTTTTACCAATAAATGAGATCTAGCCATAAGTTATCTTAACTGTTTTGCTTCGAAAGATTCCTTAAATAATGTTACTTTTGTTTTTTTGATTCATGGGAGAAATTTCCGAAGAACTTTAAATTTTATCAATTGCGTCCAGAATTTTTTCCAAAGGTTGAGCACCGGTTAATTCTTCTTTATCATTTATGATTACTTTTGGTACGCCGGTCACATTATATTTATTTGCGAGATGGGGAAAGGTTGAACTTTCTATCATTGCAGCCGAAATGTTTTTGTTATCCAAAGCCAAGCGATGCGCATCTATTACTGCATTTGGACAATAAGGACAGGATAGGGTAACAAAAATTTTAATATCAATGTTTTTATTGATTTTATTTATTCTGCTTTGGAGGTCTTTATTAAGAGTTTTTTGATTTCCAGACACTTCGACTAATGCAGTGAGAAAGGAATTGATTTCATAA
This sequence comes from Fidelibacterota bacterium, assembly GCA_021735285.1. GTDB lineage: Bacteria > Fidelibacterota > UBA2242 > UBA2242 > JAFGTP01 > JAIPHI01. Next base: position 6,999 of record JAIPHI010000089.1, read on the forward strand.
CCACCGGGTAAACCGTAGAATTTAATACCAGTTGCTCTGTTCTCTTGAGTAAGAAGAGTTATAGCCGGAATTTGCTCGAGACCAAGTTCTTTTGCTTTTTCTTCATCCTTTACAAAATCATAAATTTTTAAATTTAATTTATTATGTAATTCAGAAAGTTCAGTCACAAATTGTCTGGTCTGACTACAGGCTTCACATTCCATCTCTTGAGTGAAAAATACAATTGTTACATCATTTTTCATATCATTAAGAAAATCTTGAATCTTTTCTCGATTTGAATCATTAAAAACAGGCATTCTTTCCTCCTTTTTGATGTTTAATTATTCAATACAATTTAAATATACAAAGCTGAAAATTTATATTCAAATCTTGAAATATAAAGAATATGTAACTATAATTAATATCTTATATCAAATATTGTTATCTACAATATGTAAACATGAGGAATATTATGAAAATTCAAAAGTTGAGTTTATTAGCCCTTATCCTGGTTTTTTCATTTCTGATTGCAAAAGAATCTGAATCAAACTGGTTTAAATTTGATAATGGTGTTGCCCAATCAAATAAAACAGAAAAGCCTGTTCTGATTGATTTTTATACAGATTGGTGTCACTGGTGTGATGTAATGGATGAGAAAACATTTTCCAATCCTGAGGTTGAAGAATATCTTGATAACAATTTTGTCAAAATCAGAGTAAATGCTGAGGATAAAAATACATCTCACTCTTTTCAAGGTAATAATTATAATTCAGTTGAATTGGCAAGAGCTTTCAATGTTACCGGCTATCCAAGCATTGCTTTTTTAGATAATAATCAACAAGTTATTACTGTTATACCTGGTTATATTCCAGCTGATAAATTTATAAAAGTGCTAGAATATATTGAACAGGAATGTTATAAAAAACAGGTGTCTTTCGAAGAATATCTAAACAAAGGTTGCGAAGAGGAAGGTTAAACATGCGGGTATTAAATGGCAGAACTGTAGTTTCAGGTATAGCGATTGGAAATATTTGCACACTTTTTAGTGAAGAGGAAAAGTCTGTTTCACATTATAAAATTTCTGATAATAATATAGAAAGTGAATTGACAAGATTTGATAAAGGTCTGGAATCGGCACGACAAGAATTGCATCAATATATTAGTGAATCAGGTAAAAATTTTGATCAGACCGCTTCGAAAATATTTGAATCACATTTGATGATATTGAGCGATAAAAAACTCTCTGCTATGGTAAAGAAAACCATAAAAGATAAAAAAATAAATGCTGAGCATGCTATTTATGATACGTTTGATGATTTTATAGAAAAATACGAGCATAAAAATCTTCATTTCCAAGAAATTGTGCATGATTTTAAAGACGTTCGTGACACTCTGTTGGAACAATTTGAAACCAAGTTTAAAAATGTTTCATGTCCAATACCAGAGCGAGAACCTGTTATTATTGCTGCTAAAAGACTTTCTCCTTATATGATGAGTGATTTATCACATGACAATATTTTAGCCTTTGTAACAGAAGAAGGTGGCTTTACAACCCATGCATCTGTGCTTGCTGCTTCTCTGGACATACCATTTATTTTTAATGTCCCTGTTGTTGAAAATTCTGAATGTAATGATTTTGCTATTGTTGATGCGATTGATGAAAAATTCATACTTCATCCTGACCAAAAAACAATTGATAAATATGAGAAGAAGAGAGTTGAATTCCAGAAAAATCTTGTAGAATATAAGAAAATCTCTACTCAGCCCGCTAAAACCAGTGATGATATTAGGCTTGATCTAAAAGTAACTGTTAATTTACCGAATGAGATTGATCTGCTTGAAGGTCACAATTTCGATGGAATCGGATTATTAAGAACCGAATTTTTATTCATGGATAAAAATCAACCCCCATCCTTAGAAGAACAATTTCAAGTTTACAAACATGCTGCCAGGGCTGCCAGTAACAAGCCTGTAACAATTAGATTACTGGATATCGGAGCTGATAAAACTCCTCAATATTTAAATTTACCATATCAAAAAAATCCTGATCTTGGCATTAAAGGTGCTCGAGCAGTAGATCACTTTCAAGAAGTATTTGAAACCCAGGTACTCGCTTTGCTAAAAGCTGCTAAGTTTGGAGATATTAGAATTTTATTTCCAATGGTAGCTGATATTTCAGATATTTTAACTTTTAAACAGTTGGTTGAAAATGCAGAAAATAAATCAGAAAATGCAGAATTTGGTAATTTATCTATAGGGGCCATGATTGAAACTCCTTCCGCAGCCATGCTAATAGATGAAATATTAGAAATAGTGGATTTTATTAATATTGGAAGTAATGATTTATTACAATATACTCTGGCTGCTTCCCGCGAAACCCCTGGCGTATATAAAAGATATCATTCAATTCATCCGGCTCTCATAAAATTAATCAAGAGAATCGTAAAAAAAGCGAAACAGCATAATAAAGAAGCCAGCCTGTGCGGTGAAATTGCTAATTATGCCGAAGGTTATCCCTTGTTCCTGGATATGGGTATTGAAAGTTTTAGCGTGCCTGTGTCCAAACATTCTATAATCAAACATAAGATTGCAGAAATTAATACAAATGATCTGGATGGTATTAAAGAGAAATTTATAAGAGCCAGAAATAAAGAGGAGATTAATAATTTACTGCAAAAATATTAATTATATGTTTTAATTAAATTTATTATTTATAATTCTAATACAAAGGATTTACTATGAGTGAAAATATATATAAGGAAGGTCAAAAAGTAGATAATTTCTGTTTAAAAGATGACCAGGGCTCAGAATTTTGTCTGGAAGAAAATCTGGGAAAATGGATAGTTCTATATTTTTATCCAAAGGATAATACACCAGGATGTACAAAGGAGGCCAAGCAATTTACTGAGAAAAAAGAAGAATTTGAGAATCTTGATGCTTTTATAATTGGAATTAGTCCGGATTCTGTAAAAAGTCATCAAAAGTTCAAAGAAAAACACAATTTGGATGTAAAATTACTTAGTGATCCTGAGCATGAAGTACTTGAGAAGTTTGGTGTCTGGCAAAAGAAAAATATGTTTGGAAGAAAATTTATGGGAGTTGTCAGGTCCACATTATTAATAAATCCCGCAGGCAAGATAGAAAAAGCCTGGAAAAAAGTTAAAGTAAAAGGGCATGCTGAAGATGTCAAATGTTCAATCGATGATCTGCAATAATTGCCCTGGATTGGAATATTAAAATGAAAAGTGTAATTATTTTTATAATGATTTTATCAATATTTACAATAATAGAAGGAGAAGATTCCTTGCAATATAATAAGCTTACAGAAGAAGAAAAACGCGTAATAATAGACAAAGGGACGGAACCTTCTTTTAGTGGTGAATATTCCGATCATTATGAAGAAGGAACCTACATCTGTAAAAGGTGTAATACTCCACTTTATTTTTCTACTGATAAATTTAAATCGGGTTGTGGCTGGCCCAGCTTCGATGATGAGATACCAGGTTCAATAGAGAGAAAAACCGATGCCGATGGTCGGAGAACAGAAATATTGTGTGCCAATTGTGGAGCCCATTTGGGACATGTATTTACTGGTGAAGGATATACTGATAAAAATGTACGCCATTGTGTAAATTCAATATCTATGGAATTTATTCCTGATGGAGAGCCATTACCTCTCCAAAAAGCCTTTTTCGCCGCCGGTTGTTTTTGGGGTGTAGAACATCATTTTAAGCAAGCCGATGGGGTTGTCAAGACTGAAGTAGGTTATGCCGGGGGCCATACTGATAATCCCAGCTATGAAGAAGTCAGCACTGGAAATACCGGTCATAAAGAAACAATCGAAGTGCTTTATAAACCTGATGAGATTTCCTATGAGGAACTTGTCAAACTATTTTTCGAAATCCACGATTTTACCCAGACAGATGGCCAGGGACCGGATATTGGCGAACAGTATTTATCCTATATTTTTTACATTAACGATGAGCAAAAAGAAGCAGCAGAAGATATAATTGATCGACTTGAAGAAATGAACTATGAAATAGCCACAGATCTGGAAAAGGCTGAGGATTTCTGGGAGGCCGAAGATTACCATCAGGACTACTATGAGAAAACCGGCAAGCAACCCTATTGTCATATCAGGAAGAAAATATTTGAAGATTAATTTTGACAAATATCCAAATTAGACTCGAGTGGTCTT
>JAIPHI010000090.1 GCA_021735285.1 Fidelibacterota bacterium
TGCCATAGGTAAATCCTTCGATCTAGACATATCTTCCTTTTCCATGTCTAATTTAGAAGCCACAAGGTCACTATTAATAACTTCACCTTTATTAAGTGTGATCATGCTTTCTACAAAATTACGTAGCTCCCGCACATTCCCGGGCCAGGAATAATCTTCCATCAATTCCAGGGCTCCTGGAGAAAAGCCTTTAAATGCAATTGAATGCCGATTGGCAAAACGCAGAGCAAAATGTTTGGCCAGAATAGAAATATCCTCCGGCCGCTCCCTTAATGATGGTGCAGTAACTTTTATTGTTTTAATACGATAATAGAGATCTTTGCGAAAGCCCTCGTCTTTTTTTATCTCATCTTCCAGATTTTTGTTGGTCGCTGCAATAATCCTTACATCTGTAGTTTTTGACTCAGAGCCCCCTACCGGTATAAATTCTCCTTCTTCAAGTACGCGTAGAAATTTCACCTGCACCTCAGGAGGCATTTCTCCGATCTCATCCAGAAAAATACTACCTCCATTAGCAGTTTCAAAATAACCTTTGCGATCTTCGACAGCTCCGGTAAAGGAACCTTTCTTGTGTCCAAAAAGTTCACTCTCAAGAATTCCGGACGGGATAGCACCACAATTGACTTTGACCATTTTTTCATGTTTGCGTAAACTATGACTATGAATTGCATTAGCAATCAACTCTTTTCCCGTTCCCGTCTCACCTTCGATTAAGACTGTGATATCAGTTTCAGCAATTTGTGCAATTGTTTGAACTATCTCTTTGATTGCATCGGATTCACCAATTAAGCCAAATCTTTTTTGTAATTTATTAATTTCTCCAGAAGTCATTATATCCCTTTATAATTATTTTAGTCCCTTGGCTCCTATATCCGTACGATAATGAGCCTTGTCAAAATTGATCTTTTCAATATTCTGATAAGTTTTTGAAATAGATTCTTTGAGATCATCACCAAAACAAACAACCGATAAAACTCTCCCCCCATTGGTCAAAAATTTGGCGTTTTCTTTTCTCACTCCTGCCAGGAATATGAGGCTCTCTGAATTCTCTAATTTATCTAAACCGGTAATTATTTTCTCCTTTTCATAATCAACTGGATATCCACCGGATGCCATCACCACACAGGTTGCATATTTATCGATCAATTTAAAATTATTTTTTTTCAATTTTCCCTGAGCCACACTCTCCAATAAGTCAACAAAGCCACTTTCAATAGTAGGAACAATGACTTGAGCTTCAGGATCGCCAAAACGGGCATTAAATTCCAGAACCGAGGGATTACCATTCTCATCAATCATTAAACCACAATAAAGTACTCCTTTATAAGGGGTGCCTCTATCCCGCATTCCTTTGAGAGTGGGCTTTATAACCTGTTCTTCAGTCTTTTTGATAATTCCAGGAGTCCCTAATGGGGCAGGTGCATAAGCTCCCATGCCTCCTGTATTCGGGCCCTTGTCACCATCATAGACCTGTTTATGGTCTTGGGCGGGATGAAGAACAACGTAATCCCTCCCATCCGTCACAGCGAAAACTGAAAGTTCCTCACCAGTCTGAAAATCCTCAATAAGAACTTGGTTCGCAGCTTCACCAAATTTATTTTTTTTATAAATTGTCTTAATTGCATGTTCCAGATCGGCGCTATTTTTTATTATAAAAACTCCTTTTCCAGCTGCCAGGCCATCAACTTTTAAAACATAGGGAAATTTTTTGTCCTCCACCCCTTTTTTGACTTGTTCCTGATTATCACAAACAGCGAAATCAGCAGTTGGAATGTTATTTTCAGCCATAAAATTTTTAGCAAAAACTTTACTGCCCTCTAATTGCGCCCCAGCTTTAGTGGGACCAAAGATCGCTAATCCGGCTTCCTCAAATTGGTCAACTACTCCTTCCATAAGAGGGGCTTCAGGACCAACTATCGTGAGATCAATATCTTTTGACTTAGCAAATTGCAAAAGTCCATCAGCATCTGTGTCAGAAATCTCAATATTCTCACCATGAAATCCTGTGCCAGCATTACCCGGAGCACAATATATCTGATCTACTTTATTAGATTTATTTAGTTTCCAAACGATTGTATGTTCACGTCCACCGCTTCCAATCACTAATATATTCATACTTGGTCCTTTATTTTTTCTTTTCCGGTTAATTCTTTGATTTTATCCCTCAATTCAGCAGCCTTTTCAAATTGTAATTGCTCAGCAGCTCTAGTCATCTCTTTTTTGAGAATATCCACCATTTCCTCTTCTTCCAAAGCATCCAGATCTCCAAGTACAGGTTCCTCATCTTCATCTACCTGCTTTTTTAATTTATGCAAACTCACATCAGCAACCTTTGTACCGGCCTTAATCTCATCTGCTGACTTATAGATTGATTTGGGAGTTATATCATGTTCTTCATTATATTCCTTCTGGATTTCCCGACGTCTTTCAACCTCATCTATGACTCTTCTCATTGAACCCGTAATCTCATCTGCATAAAATATGACTTTGCCATTTAGATTTCGGGCAGCTCGGCCAGCAACCTGCATCAAAGCAGTCTCTGATCGCAGAAAACCTTCCTTATCAGCATCTAGAATAGCGACCAAAGAGACTTCAGGTAAGTCGAGGCCTTCTCTTAATAAATTGATTCCCACCAAAACATCGAATTCACCTAATCTAAGGTCCCTTAATATTTCTACTCTTTCTAAAGTATCAATCTCAGAATGAAGATAGCGTACTCTGATCCCCATATCATCAAGATAATCAGTTAAATCCTCAGCCATTTTTTTAGTCAAAGTAGTGATCAAAACCCGTTCGTTACGATTAGTAACCCGTTCTATTTCATCAATGAGATCATCGATTTGATTTTTTGTAGGCTTAACTTCAGTTTGAGGTTCAAGTAATCCGGTCGGCCGGATTATTTGCTCTGTAACGACACCATCACATTTATCAAGCTCATAGTCAGAAGGAGTAGCGGACACAAAGATAGTTTGATTCGCCCGTTCTTCAAATTCTTCGAATTTTAAGGGTCTATGATCTAATGCCGAAGGCAACCTAAAACCATGCTCAACTAGTGTTTCTTTCCGGGCTCGATCGCCATTATACATAGCTCTTAATTGGGGTACAGTTACATGTGATTCATCAATCATTAGTAAATAATCATCAGGGAAAAAATCAAATAATGTAAATGGTGGTTCACCAGGTTTGCGACCGGAAAAATGACGGGAATAATTTTCAATACCAGAACAATACCCAACTTCCTGAATCATCTCCAGGTCGTAATTGGTTCTCTGTTCCAGACGCTGGGCTTCCAGTTCTTTTCCCATACTACGTAGTTCTGCCAGCCTTTCATCCAGTTCATCTCTGATAGTTTTCAGTGCCTTATTGGCAGCCTCATCTGTGGTAATGAAATGTTTAGCCGGGAAGATAGTTATACTTTCCAGCTCGTTTATTTTTTTGCCCTGTAAATGATCATACTGATATATATTTTCAATCTCATTACCCCAGAATTCCAAACGGTAAGGATGTTCCTCATATGCGGGGAAAATATCTACAACATCACCTCGCCCTCTGAATTGCCCCTGACTAATACTTTGGTTAGAGCGAGTATAGTGAATGTCAACCAGCTGAGCAAATACCGACCTAACCCCAATTTTTTGATTTTTCTCCAACTGAACCGACATGTTACTATAATCCGCAGGAGAACCAATACCATATATACAGGATACACTCGCAACCACAATCACATCCCGCCGACTCATCAGGGCACTGGTTGCCCGCAAACGAAGCTTATCTATTTCTTCATTAATTGACGAATCTTTTTCTATAAATGTGTCCGTTACAGGCAAATAGGCTTCAGGTTGGTAATAGTCAAAAAAACTGATAAAATACTCAACCGCATTTTCCGGGAAGAAATTCTTAAATTCACTATAAAGCTGAGCAGCAAGGGTTTTGTTGTGTGAAATTACCAGGGTAGGACGATTCACCCGATCTATCACATTGGCCATGGTAAATGTTTTACCACTTCCGGTCACGCCTAACAAGGTTTGCCAATCTTTTCCCGATTCCAAATTATCAACCAGATCCTCGATTGCAGCCGGCTGGTCACCTGTAGGTTCATAATTAGTATGTATTTTAAAGTCTGTCATTGTGGCAGAAATTAGTTATTATATATTAAACAATCAATAAAGCTTCTGTATTTTCTACCACTTTTTACTTGTCTAATTGTCCGAATTGTTCCTATTAATTTTATCAAAAAATTGCTTGATCTCTATCTTATTAATCTTCATCATTCTATCAGGACCAATGAGTATCAACAGCAAAAAATACATACCTTTAGCCTACTATCCGGTATAATTTTTAGAAATAAATCTAGTTATGCTTTTTATCAAGAAATGAACTTCCCCAAGACGCAGTCCCAAGAAATTCTATGATTTAAGAATGGCAAACTCGTAAAAAGCATAAAAATTAATTATTTACACAACCTTAAATGGCTCTCTAAAATTTATTATAATTATGGTTTATGGGAATAGGATACATATCCAAGTCTGTAATCAGTTAATATAAAATCTCTTTTGCTCTATCAGATTTCAATTTTTAATAATTTATTATAAAAATACTTCCGGCATCATAATGAAATGCGTCTCGAAAATTTAGGAGCAAAACGGTTAAAAAATATTTTTCAGCGTATGTGAGCTACAACTGTTTAATTTACTGAAAAATGTAATCCAAATCTCCTAATTGAAATCACTAGCAATAATTCCAGAGCATTAAAATATTTTCAGTGGAGCGACTTAAATTTTAGCATTTAATTATCCCGCCGGCGCCTTTTTGGTTACTTTTGTGGCGAAACAAAAGTAACAGCAGAATAGAGAATATGCAGAGGATAACAGTTAAAATGTTGGAAAGAATTAAAGAATGAAAAAGACTATTTCTATCTTCAGTAATCATAGCTGATAAATAAAATAATATTTTCATTTCCATTTTTTTCCTCAGCCCATTGAGGGCTTCGGATAAAAAACACAACTAAGGATAGTCGTGCTACAAATGAACCACATCAAGGCAGAGTCTCAAGGAATTATTAGAATAAAAGAGAATCTGTGATACTTTTTTAATTAATGAATATTTTTTAATAAGTATATTTAGGAACGCTTATCTTATATCCCGGCCATTTATGTATATCTTTCTTATTTTATTATCTATTCCAGAAGATGCTATCCATTTTCTATTATGTTTTTAAGTTTGGCAATCATAAAGTATCCTAGAGAACCCATTAAATATTGATTGTAAAGCACTTAAGTCCATTGAATATAAATATTTGAAAATAAAAAATATAGATAGATCAAATACACTTTTTACAAGACCATCAAAAATGTCTTTAATTAATAGATATTATTTATGTTGCCGCACTAATTATTCTTTTTGCTCGATCCTGATTATTCGGAAAAAGATCACCAGGCACAGCAGGTTTCCCTAATTTTTCAAAAATCATATGTCTGGCACAATTATCAAAATCACCTTTACAGTATTTTTTCTTATACATCTCAGCAGTCCCGGGCATGTTCGCCATCTTATCATTGAAAAATGGACATCCTTCAAGGCATTCACATTCACTCATATTTAATCCCCTCTATAAATATTAAAAAAATTACTAGCAGTCTCCAAAGATTCCCGATAACAAAACATTTTTATATTATACTCCCGTTGCTATAATAAATCTCCCATTAAGATATTTAATTACATAATAAATGGTTCCACTTTAAAAAGGTATGTTTATGATAAATTTCATGTTGAGTGGAGCCGAAACATTGTCGAGGAAAGTTAAAACTCACCCTTCGACTCCGCTCAGGATGACAGCATTTCCCCTTTTTAAAGTGGACTCATAAATATCACCGGAAATCTTCAAATAAATTCAAGTTTATTTCACAGTTTTACTTTTATTGTTGATTTTTTAAATCATTATAATATTATTAATGGGATATAAAGGAACGAAATTCTTAATACGTTTTACCTCGATACTAATTCTATTGAATTAATATCTATGTTAAAATCAATAAATATAAATATCTATATTATTACCTTTATTTTTTTCTACTCTTGTTTTTGTTGAAGATTTATTTACTTTGCGATTCGATTTGAAATTTTGTTCTTTATTGTTTTCGGAATTAATATTATTTTGAGCACGGTCCTCAGGAGTTGAAAATGTGTAAGAATCATCAGCCTGATTATATCTTAATTCGTAAATATCTTCTGAAAAGCTTATCATTAAACATCCTTATTATCTAAAATATTTTAATGCCGTTAACCACTAAAATCCCTACCCCCAATTATCATGTAAAATAATACTTAATAAATGCTGTAAAATATAAACATTTTATAAAATAAATGCAAAATAAATTTAATAATATTATTTAATATACTTATATGGCTTAAATATAAATCAATGCTAAATCTACCCTTTATAAAACCCTACTATCAGGCTGACTCTCTTATGACCAGTTCGGTTTTTAAAATTTTATTTTCTATCTTACTATTTTTATTTTGCATTTGTTTTAATAGAAGCTGCATAGCATTCTTACCTATATCGTATGGTGACTGTTTTACAGTGGTCAAAGGCGGGTCAATCAGTCTCGCATCCGGATTATCACTAAAACCAACCAGAGCTATATCATCAGGTATTTTAATCCCTCGTTCTTTCATGACTTGATAGGCCCCTATAGCAACAGGATCGGTGACAGCGAAAATAGCATCAGGCTTTTTCTCAAGTCTATTATACAATTTTTTAAAACTTTCCGCCCCATCCTCTTCATTAAGACCACTATGCATTATGAGTTCTTCATCAATCGGCATATTGTGCTTTTTAAGAGCATCTTTATAACCTCTGGCTCTTTTGCGTGCAATCGTAAGATTTTCATACCCTCCCAAATGGGCAATCCTTTTATATCCGGATTCTATTAAATACTCCACTGCATTAAAGGCACCACTATAATCATCAACTATAACTTTTGATGCATGAATTCCATTACAATCTCTATCAAAAAAAACAAGGGGAATACCACTATTTTTCACCAAATTAAAATGATCACATTTTTTTGTGAATTCAGAAACAGAGACTAATAATCCGGCTATCCTTTGCTGGATTAAAGTACGTACATTTTTAACTTCATTTTCATATTTTTCATTAGACTGGCAGATCATAACATTGTATCCTGACTCTTCAGCAACCTCTGCTATCCCGGCCATTATTTCAGCAAAGAAGTAATGGCGGACCTGCGGCACAAGTACTCCAACTATCCTTGAAGTCCCTTTTTTTAAACTCTGGGCAATTGTATTAGGATGATAGTTCATTTCGTTTGCTACTTGAAGTACTTTATTTCTGGTCGTTTTGCTAACATCCGGATGGTCCCGTAGAGCTCGGGATACTGTTGAAGGAGCAATATCCAGTTTTTTGGCTATATCTTTAATAGTTACACTACTCATTTATTTCCATTCCTATATTTTTTTTAACAAAATACCACATTGCAATCCTGCTAATATTAGTTCTACATTTCCCATCCATATTATAATACTTCCTGCTCATTAAATCAATATTTTATTATTTATTAGCTGGGACAACCCCGTTTTTCAGCAAATAGTATAATTGAATTTTTTTCCGACATTATAATCAACTACTTCGGGGTAAGCCCCGAAGTATGCAAAGGAAAATTATTAATCCGTTTAATATTATATTGGAGTATATGAGAATGACTCATACCTATAAATATTAACTATTTGAATAAAAATCAATAGTATTCAATTTATTTGTATTTAGCAATCTGCTTTATTTTAATTTTTTACAATCGACCCGGAATAGGCTATAATTTTTTGTTATTCCTTCTAATCAAATTTCTATTTCCTGGCCTAATATATAGATATGATAAAAATCACTAAAAATAGAAGTTATTGGGGAACATTAGGGTTGATAATTATATTAAATATAGGTAGGTTATAATAGAGTATAACCGAAAAAGGAGAAGATGATGAACAAAATAATAAAAATATTAATGCTTACCTTAATATTGATATTTTTACAAAATTGTTATACTCAATTCCATGCCCCCCGGACAGAATCAGAAAAAATTCACGAAGAAGAAAGAATGTTAGAGGGCCAGGACTCAGAATACCAAAATTATATATTTGATAGTCCTAATGTGCATCATCACTGGTATGGGAATTATCATAATTCATTTTACAATAATCCTTATTACTGGGATTATCCACTCTACTCTAGATACCCTTATTTTGGAAGACGTCGCTCCCATTATTCCTTAAGTTTTTCTTTTGGTAATTGGTATTCTCCTTATTATAGTTATTACGATCCTTTTTATGATCCTTTTTACTATTCTTTTCGTGATCCTTATTTTCATTCCTATGGTTTTGGTTCTTATTACTCTTATGGATATCATGGATATTATGGCTATGGTTACCCTGATTACTATTATAATTCAGGAGTTATTAAGAAAAAACACCAGCAAGCTCGACCTACAAATGGTAAAATTGCGGGAAGAACTCAGGATAAAAATAAAAGAGCTTCTCGGCAAAATAGCCCCCGGTCTAATTACGAAGACAATTCTTTTACCAGTAATCAGTCCCAGGGATGGGAAGCTTACGGAAGAGGTTCATCTTCAGGTAACAACAATTCGCAACAGAAAGAAAAAAATAATGCAAACTTAGAATTGAATCCTCCTCAGTTGCCTACTGAAAGACAGGCGAAAGTCAAAAGTTTTGGAGATAACAATCTTGTACCTCAAAAAGACCCAATGGTTAATTCACAACCCAGAATCCGAGATAGGAGTAAAATTGTAAAAAAGATAGATAATGATAATAGCAAATCCCAAAAATTAGAACCAGTTAGATCTACCCCTAGAACAAATTCAAACCGGTATAAAAGTAATTATAAACGGAACTCTTCTTCACAATCAAGATCATCTTCATATAATAATCATCCTGCTTATCATAGTAGTAGCTCCAGCTCATCATCCAGTAGTAGTTTTAGATCTAGTAGCAGCCGGAGTCATAGTACACCCTCAAGGAGTATCAATAGAAGCCGTTCATCATCCAGGTCTCACTCATCAAGGTCCAGCAGCAGACGTTCATCCTCTTCAAAACGTTCTAATAGTTCAAGTCGGCGTAAAAAATAATTAAAAAATAGAAGCATAAAAATATTGACTTAAAATAAGGATTGTAAATATGGATTGTTATACTAAAAATACGTCAAATTTTCTGGCTAGAACAATTTTCATATTAATTATAATGGTAATAATACCTTTTCGAAGTCTATATTCGCAAGGCTATGTAGATGCCTACGAACCTTTCTGGTATCTAAAAGGAACTGGAGCACAAGCTACTTCTTTATCCTACAACACCACAGCTCATTCAACAGGAATTAATGATATTGTAAGCAACCCGGCTTTACTGGGCGAAGCTGAAAAATTTAAGGGAAGCATATCGCTATTAGCTGATAATTTCCATCAAAATGCAAGACTGGGTTCTTCAAGTAACAGTTTCAACCATGAAAATAGTAACATCTCAGGACTTGATAATATTGGTCTTGTTTATCCGGTTGCTGTTTATCGTGGTAGTTTTGTGCTGGGTCTTTCCTATACAAATCGAGCAATATATAATTATGTATCCCGCAGTTCTACACGAGAATATAATTATGATTATGGTTACGGATATTTAACTGAGGATATCGAAGAAAGTGGCCGCTTACATTCATTGAATCTTGGGGGTGCTCTTGAAATAGATAAAAACTTTTTTGTAGGGTTAAGTTTGCATCTCTATAATGGTTATCGCGACTATCATTTCACAGGTAAGGATGAAGATAAAAAGGATCAGTATTCCAATGAATATTATGATGACTTAATTATAGAAGAAAATATCGAGACCGACTACTCCGGATGGAATTTTAGCATTGGGACTTTATATAAAGGTGGAAATTTTAAATGGGGCTTACAATTAAAAAGTCCTATGACATTAAATGCAAAAGAAAATAGCGTAATCGACACCTCAATGATCTGGTCGGATGGATTTAGATTTGATACTACTTTAACTTTTAAAGGGATTGAATATGAAACGAGTTTTCCTTTACAAATCTCAACAGGCATTGCATTTGATATAGGCAATATAACTATGGCAATGGACCTTGCTATTAAGAACTGGAATGATATTAACTTCAACTCAGATCTTGAAGATGTTCAAGGCAATTCTATTGATAATAAAGTCGAAGATGATATCGGTTCATATCTAACAAAAACCACTAATTATGGTCTCAGTCTTATAATTCCTCTAAATTACCAGAGCAATATTAATGCTGGATTTAGGTCCATTGGAAAGCCTAACGAAGATTTAGACAACAAATATGCGCGCCTAAGATTATATAGCATTGGCCTTGATTACGATATAAATGATAATTTTATGCTGGGAATTTCTTACCAACTTGCTGATGGTAATAACAATATAAGTCAATATTTTGATACCCAAAAAGAAGAAAATTATAGAAACCATAGATTAACAATATCTACAGATATTATTTTTGGCAAGAATTAACCAACTGTTGCGTTGTAGAGAGCCGAGGTAGTAAAAGAGATTTCCCCTGAACGAGTTAAATTTTAGTATTTTGTTATCGGCCTTTCCTCTAACCTTTGTGGCAAAACTAGAGTAACAAACCAACCTTACTAGCATTTTATAAAATATATATGTATATTGAAAAGCTACTATAGATTTTTGATAATGAAACAATAACAAATATATACTTTTAATAATAGGAAGTGTATTAGAAAAATTTAGATCAAAACAATTATTATGTTACAATTATTCAAAATATCCACGGGAATCAATCAGATAACAACCCTATCATTATCCGCAATTAAAAATTTGATTTCACATATCATCCGAAAAAGAACAACCGCAAGAATAGAAACAATTAAAATTTTTTCTAATATTATCATATTATTGTCTCTTTTGCAGCTTTTTAATTGCAACTCAAGTTCTTTACAGATTATAGATAGTAGAATTGTCGATGGTAAATACGATAATCACCCTCCTTTAAACAATAGTTCAAAAAAGATTAAAAATATTTTCGAATCAGTGGCTATGGTGCATTGTACAGCATATTATACTCAATACGAGCTTGAATATTCAGAT
>JAIPHI010000091.1 GCA_021735285.1 Fidelibacterota bacterium
GGTGCTCATGACGCCCAATACTTAAACGGTTATCCACCTGCAGAAAATGTTACTGAGAATGTCAACAGCATAAAATTGTATCTAAGAAGTCGATTAAGAAGAGCCAAACGCTGGGGACGAGATCCGGACGAGGCTAAGAAATATTTTGTAAATAAATACAGTTTACCGCAAGCTTGGTTTGAAGGGGCTTTTGCTGATTCTATGATCAAAGTTGATTCCTTATATAGTGCCTCTCTTGATATTTATCCTGCCGATATGAAAAACATAAAATCTGAGGCTGAATTTGTTATGTTTGATGAGTGCTTTAATGGCCAGTTTATAAAAATTCCCTATATTGCCGGAGAGTATGTTTTTGGCAAAGGTAATACAATCGTCTCTGTGGGCAACACAGTTAATGTTAAACAGGATATCTGGGCTGATGAATTGCTAGGTATGCTTAATCTGGGTTTAAGGATAGGGGAGTGGCATAAAACCAGAAACTATCTGGAGTCCCATTTAATAGGCGATCCAACCTTTCATTTTAATAAAGAGGTACCTTCCCATATTGTAAAAAATATATATGCTAATAACAACTGGTGGAACAACAGAAAGTGGAATAAGTTACTAAAAAGTAAGAATCCTACTCTCCGTACTCTGGCAGTTTATCACTTATATAATCTGAAAAAAGATAAATTTATAGATAATTTGGTTAATATCTATCATACTGATAAATCCTTCAATGTTCGAATGGAAGCTCTTAAATGTCTGGCAGATTCTCGTTCTGAACAATTTGAAGAAATTTTAAAGGAGGCCTCCCGCGACCCAGCTGAAATGATCCGCAGAAAGACTATGGTCTGGATGGGAAAAGTTGGTCGCCAGGAATATCTGTCATATCTAGCCGATCGTATCTTTCGTGATCATTCCGATCGTGTCTCACGCCATGCAAAAGAAGCGATGGGTTTTATTGATGCTAAACGGGCTGCTACAGTCAGTTCCCGAGTTCTTAACAATATACCAGGATCAGATAATCAAGAACTAGAAGACAGAATAATAACAAGTTTTGAAAATACTCGTGAATGGCTTTATGATGAACTTTTGTCAACTATTCACAGTGATACAATGGAAGTCAAAGAAAAGATTGGAGCTGTTCGAACATTTCGTAATTATACTTTTCATGATGCAGTAGATAATTTGGTTGAGGTCTTACTTGATTCTTCTCAGGAGGTGAAATTAAGAATAAAAGTAGCTGAGGCTCTGGGCTGGTTTACTTTTTCCATTAATAGGCGAAAAATTGTGACCGCCTGTGATCAAATAATAGAAGCAAAGGATACACATGAAGAACTTTTAGCGGAAGCTATCAAAACAAAAAATAGAATTCAACAAGGTTCTAATAATCCAATAACTCCTTAATAAAAAACGGTAATGTATAATCTATAGAGGTGCACAATGCGAAAGAATTTTCTACACAACAAAACAAAACTAATCATCCAGGGTGGAATACTGGTTTTGCTGGTAGTATTACTATTTCTTGGTTATCGAGGTACTGACCTGGAAGCCTACTGTCCTTTTGGTGGTCTGCTTTCTCTGGGTAGTAAATTATGGCTGGGGTCCATGTCTTGTAATATGGGAGCTCAGCAGGTCTTTATGGGGCTGGCTTTGGCACTGGCAGTGATCCTTTTTAGCAAATTATTTTGTGGCTACGTTTGTCCCTTAGGTACAATCACCGAATGGCTGAATAAGGTCTATTCTCGGTTTGGGAATTCTATGATTCTAAGAGGAATCTGGGATAGAATTTTGCGATTAGGAAAGTATTTACTGCTCTTTTTTACAGCCTATTTTACTCTTACGTCAAGTGAACTGTGGTGTAAAAATTTTGATCCCTACTATGCTGCTGTTAGTGGTTTTGATGCTGATGTAGTTGTATGGGCTGGTATATTGACAATATTTACAGTAGTTTTTCTCTCAGTTTTCATTCGATTTTTCTGGTGTAAATATGCATGTCCTCTAGGTGCTTTGAGTAATATCTTTCAAAATTTTTGGCTATTTGTGCCCATAATTGTGGTTTATGTAATACTTACCCTGGTAGGAGTAAAAATTAATATTCTCTGGTTAATTCTGGCTTTAACATTAATGGGAGCGGCAGTTGAAATATTTCGATTCAAATTTTATTCAATTTCTCCTTTTAATATTAAGGTTAATCATAGTAATTGCAGTAGCTGTGGCCTTTGTGATAAAAATTGTCCAGTTGGCATTAATGTATCCCAATATAAGACTGTTACCCATCCTGATTGTACTTTGTGTATGGATTGTGTCAAAGGATGTCCTGAACCTGGTGGCATACAATTGGATAATACTAAATCCAGATCCACCTGGCTGCCGCCTGTTGCTTTGATAGTACTTTTTTTCGTTGGTTTATTGCTAAGTAAGCAAATTACATTTACGACTCTATCAGAGAGATGGGGAGGATTCGAAAATTTGGATCGAGTGGAAACTTTTGAAATGGCAGGTTTAAAAAGTGTAAAATGCTGGGGCAGTTCAAAAAGTTTGCAAAATCAATTAGTACGAAAAAAAGGGATTGTTGGACTTGATACCTGGGCCAATCAGAATCGAATTATGGTTTATTATAATCCCCAAATTCTGGATGAACAAGGTGTAAAAAAGACCATTTTTAATCCCAGTAAATATCGTTTAAGAGAATATGCAGCTGAAGAAACACCAGAAACAGTGACTATATTTCAGGTACCTGTTGAGGGTCTTTTTGACACTTATGATAATTATGATCTGATCAGAATGTTAAAATCCGAATCAGCAATCTGTGGTATGGCTACCAGTTTTGGAGAACCTGTTGATGTCAAGGTCGTTTACAAAACAGGCGCCATAAGTCCTCAAAAAATTATTGAAATCATTGAACAGGATAGCTATGTCAAGGAAACTAGTCAGGGACAGGAAATTGTTGAGGTGGAATTTGATTGTGCCAGTCAAGGGAAAATTCTAGATACACTGGCTTATTTAAGTTTTATCAAAGAATATTTCAAGGCATATAACCGTAAGTTTAATAATTATAATGATGTGCCTACAGATAGTTTGTATATTTATGAAATTGGCATGCCGGGTGCTGACAATTCAAGTATCCACAGACGACTGGGCTTACTATCCAGTCATTTATCATTTAATGATGATATCGTGCGGATTCAGACCCTGTACAATAAACGTCCGGTCTTACGTATATATTATAAAAAAGGTAAAGTCGAAAAAAATGAACTCTATAATAAATTAGTAGCTCCCAAATTAACTGTTATGTTAAGAAGTGGTAAAACTAAAGAATTCAACAATACTTTCAAGTTTGAAAAACCTGCAACGGTTTTTCCGGTTTCAGATTAATAGATTTTTCTAATGATTAATGGACATACACAGAAGTGGTAGCCTTCACTTCTGTGTATGTCGAAATTGTCATAATTAAGCTATATAAAAATATGATAGCTTTGATTTTTTTTAGCATCCGGATTTTAGGACAATATATTTGAATAAATAATTAGGAAATGTATCACTAATATTATTTCAAAATATTTTGTTCTTTTAATATTATTATTTGAAATAGGTTTTCCACAACAAAATAACATTAAAAATGTTAAGTTAGAATCGATTACTTTCTATAATAGGTTTTTAAAGGATACTATCTCTATTAAGTATAATTCCAATCTATCAAAAGTAATCAACAAGCAAATTGAAGAAGAGTATGGCCCCATTAAAAGAATAATCAGAACAAAAATTGATTCTCAAGATTCTGAATACTGTTATATTGATTACAATCCTGGATTAAGTGCTGATCCAATGTTTTGTATCCAAAGAATAGATTCGCATGGATCAGAGAAATTAAAATGTATGAACGGGCTTCGAATTTCAATTCCCGGTGATGGTAATATTTATATTTCAGGACATACAAATAATATGTTCAATAAAAGAAGAATATATCATCTGGAATCTAATACATTAAAAGAGATTAAACAGCCTTTTTATTATGTTGGCCAAGAAGGAGTACTGCAAAAGGATATAACATTGTATCGGGATCAAGATAATAATATACCGGTTATAAAGTTAAAAAAAAGGTGAGAAAGTAAATCTACTCCTAAATAGCGGAGATTCTTATTTAGTAGTCAACAAACAGGGCTTAACAGGATGGATTGAGATCAAACACATTAGCCCAATTGAGGATATTTATTATCGAGGAGATTAAAAAATACAAATTTTATATTCAATTGCATGATAAAGTAATTTGGATATCTAATTACAAATAAGGAATGCTTGTTATTTTACCGTAGCGAAGTAAATCTAGAATTCAGAGTTGATTTTTCTATTTGCGTCCAAAAATTGCGTTCAAATCATTGTAGTCTTGGGCTAAATAATCTGCTATTTGCAATTCCTCCGGGGTGAAACTGGTAAGCAAACCGATTGTTTGCATGCCTGCCGCATTAGCAGATTTAATTCCATTGACAGAATCCTCAATAACCACAGCTTTTGTTGGCTCAATTTCTAACATTTTGGCTATTTTACGATAGGGAGCAGGGTGGGGTTTTGTATTGTCAATATCACAGGCTGTTACTTTGAATTCGAAAAGGTCTTCAATTGGAGTATTATTAAAAAGCCATTCCAGATGATGCCCTGAAGTGGAAGTAACCAGACCTGTTTTATAATTATTAATTATGAAATCGTAGAAATCTTTAAACCCTGATATATAGTCAAGCTCTTTCAAATTTTCTCTTAGTAACTTGGTATTTTCCTTCCTTATAACCTCTAAATCGCCTTTAAAATTGTATTTCTCTCTAAATACCTGCCAAAATTCAGCATCTGCCAGGCCTTTAAAATCCTGCCAATCATCCTCTGTTATCTGAATGCCATGTTCCGCCAAAGCTTGATGAAGTGCTTTTTCATAGTATGGTTCTGAATTGACTACTACACCATCAAAGTCAAAAATCACTGCTTCCGGTTGTATATTTAATTTTTTTATGTGTTGAGCATTCATTCTTGGATTTTATCTCCTGATATTAAATGACGATTGAAAAGTCATATGAATTTAGAAACCCTGCTAATGTTTTAGGATCTACGAATTGGTGGGCAATAATCCCAATTTTCTGAGCGACTATTATATTTTCTTCCAGATCGTCTATAAAAATTGCATGCTCCGGTTCAATTCCTGTTTTTTCTAAAGCAAACTCATAGATTTTATAATCCGGTTTACTGGCTCCGGCAGTGAAAGAAAAAATAAGGTCATCGAATTTTGTTAATAAATCAGGATATTTGGTTTTAATAGCATCGATATGAATAGGAGTGGTATTGCTGAGAAGTATCACCCGGGTTTGTTCTCTGACTTGCTCCAGGATTTTCACAGAATCTTCAATAACAGTGAATGGTTTCTGCCAGATGTTTTTCAAATAATCATAATCTATTTGATTATCAAAGTTAAAATATTTATGGACACCATTAACATATTCTGCTTTATTTATTTGGCCTGTTTCAAATTTTTTCTCGACACTAGACTCAGGAAATTGCAGCAGTTTGTTTTTGCTTACTTTTAATTCCGAGGCGAATATTTTCAGAGTCTTTTTTTTATTGACATTGACAAGCACATTACCCAGATCAAAGAATACTGTCTTTTGCATATTTATACTTCCAATCTTTTATTGGCAATTGATAAATAAATCAAAATTAAACGAGATTGTGATATACGAAGATCCTTATAATGCATAATAGTCAGAGCTATTTTTTACAAATTTATTAATAGAGTCTATCTATTAGTCCATTTTAGAAAATAATTTATTTATCTTATATTAGTTAACAAATTAAATAAAATAACTATTCAATATTTTAAGGAATGATTTCAGATTTCATTTTAAGAACAGGGTTTCCTGATTTGTCTTTTTGTTCCGGCTGATAAAATTTTCTCAATTTTTTTAGTTTTGGTTCGCCGATCATTTTCAAATGTTTCATTAATTCCAGTAACATTGAAGATCCGGCTTTACCATCACCACTTAAAACTTGAATAGCAATGCCTACAAAATCATCTCTAGTTTTAATTCCGGCAACTTGCAGTCCATTTTTATTGGAACTAGCTAAAGCATTACCTTTCATAACTTCTGTAAATTCATGATTAAAGGTCCCATTGGAAAAAACATTATCAACATTTTTAATAATAATATCAGCTACTCTCTGGAGATATTCATCCTCTTTTTTAATCAGACTGCAATATATACTGGCAATATTTTTAAGAGATAAAGAAAAAGTCGGAATCCCAGTATCATCAATTTCTCGATATATTTTTTCCGTATTCGCATAATTTTTGACTGTATCCAGATATTTTGCCTGCACGGGATGGTTAAAAGAATCGTAAGAACCCGTAGAGCCTTCTATTTGTTTTTCCAGAGCCAGCATGCCAGCATGGACGCCTGATGAAGGATTATGAACCTGAGTAGGACGTTTACCCTGAATTATCAACCGTTCATAAGAGGAATTATCATCCGGCTTCTGTTCCGGACAAAGTAGGTCTTCGGAAGATAAATCAATTTTACTAAGAATAGACTTAATACGTTTTGTGAATTTATCTTCTCCTCGATGCATTGATGCTAAAATTGCCAGTTCTTCATCATCTAAATCATACTCTTCATCGATTTTTTCTTCAAGAAGAGTAACAAGGCGAATATAATCGGCCGTCTGGCTCATAAATGCAGGAAAGTTTTCCTCTCCGGCAGAAAACAGCACTTCGCCTTTTGAGTTGACAGCCACTGCATTGGCGACATGACAATTTTCTGCCACTTTACCTCTGTATTTCGTTGTAGTTAATTTCATTGTTTTAAAAACTCCTCAGTTTATTTTAGTATTGTTTCCACAGTATCTTCAAGAACATTATCAATACCTTTTATCATTGCAAAGGATAGAAGGTAGCGCCCCATTGAATAAAATTCGGGGCTAGTTACACTGTTAAGGGCCAAAATTAACCTTTTATCTAGATTACCCCCAAAGGAAATTCTCAGATTATTTTTTTGAGCTACTTTATAACACTTTGTTAAGTGATTTAATATAGTATTAAATTTAGTTTTACTTGCGGCCTTACTCAACCTGTTTGTGGCCAGTTCAGCTTCCGAGCATTTTAACTTATAAACATACTTAAGTTGCTTAATATCAGGAACTATTCTGGGAATGATAGGAAGTTTATTTTTTTGTGCTTCACCAATAATATTACTAATTCTTTTAGAAGGAAGATCAATTGTACTATATTTATTCTCAGGATTGCAGATAGTGATTACGTCAGGGGCAAGGTCTAAAACTTTTTTTAAAATATCTTTATCAGGTGTAATCCTAATATTGATTCTACTGTTAGTCAGTTTTTTTATTGTTGATATTTCAGAGAAAAGAGGGATATCCGGTTTGTAAGTGAAACTGATTCCACCTGTATAAGAGCTTTCAACATAGCCCAAAAGATTCAAAGGATTACTGACAGAAGTATCCAATTCACGCCAGAGAGAAATAAAAGGATCAAGATTTAATTCTAAATATGACATATGATATTCCTTTCATGATACAATTTCAGAAGCAAAACAGAGCTTTACATTATTAATTTGCTGCGAGTTGATCAATTTTCGAAGCGCTTTTAGAGTTTTGGGATTGGCTCTGGCTACAGCAATCGCTTTACCCTGTTTGCGAGCGACTTTCACGGCTTGTTCTAAATTGTTTTCTATAGTTTCTGTTGTATTTTGGTTATTGATAAATACATTTCTTACTGCAGCTGGTAGGCCTTTACTTTTTGCATAATCATAGGCTTTGCTATCAAGAGTATTCAGATTATCTATAAAATAGAGACCTTGCTTTTGTAAATAATTAAAAACAATATTCATCAATTTAGGAGAAGAGGTTGCTGCGGAACCCATATAATTATCCATACCAAAAGCAGATGGTATTTCCTCGATTGCCATCTTTAAGTGTTTTTGCACCTTATTTTTAGACATCTCTTTTGAAATTAATAATTTTTCAGCCTGTCCTAAATTTTGATTCTGGGCTGCCATTGGCATATGAATAATCACTTCTTTGCCTGCTTGAAAAGCAACTTGCTCAGCCCATTCTGAATAGGAATTACCAGGGGTTATAGCTATTGTTAAATCCGCTGGCAGAGTTAAGATATCCTTAAAGACACTATCTTTACTATAGCCAAAGTTATTCACAATTATAGCTAACCGGGGCGGTTTTGATAGGATTCTATTTAAATAGGATTTTAATATATTTATTTTATTTTTACTGATAAAGTACAAATTGAAATTCGAATCCGAGTTATTTGTTACTGTTAAAACGAATCCGCATCCTCTTGGAAGACAGGCTTTTTTTAAAAAATAAAAACCGGCTGTTTGAAGTTTTGATTCCAGACTTAAAAGTAATTGCTTTTTTACATTCCGGGAAGAATATTGGAAAACAATTTGATTTGGGTTATTATCTGGAGTAGTCAGTTTGATCCTTTTTAGATTAAAATTTGGTAATTCGTCAGCGATTATTTTTTCAAGACGAGACAGAGTTATATTTGTGTATTGTTTATGATTACTAGTTTCAATTTGTAATCTATAATAAAAGAAATATACAATAGCACAAATAATTAATACAAAGACTATTGACAATAATAGTTTCTGTTTATGAATATGTTCTACTTTATTATTATCAGGTTGCAAATATTTAATGTTACTCATAGTGGGGAAAACTAACTATTCCAACAATTAAAGTAAAGTAATAAGTGATTAGAAAATAAGTATTTTTAATAAATAACATAAGCTTTACAACAATTTTAAAGATCTGCTATCTATGCCTCTTAAGAATAGATTGCTTTTCTCCTACGAATTATATAAATTTTTAAATAGTGAGTTTACTTAAAAAGGGGTATTTTTTTCAATATCTGTGCATTTATATTTATGAAAATAATGCAATCTCTGTAAATTGAACTACTTAGATATATTTACATTTAATATAAACAGATTTTTAAATAGCGAGTAAATTAATGGCCAAAGATATCAATATTCTTATTGTTGACGATGATCCGGAAATACTACTTTCTACCAGTAAAGTAGTTCAAAAGGCTGGTTACAGGGTAAGGAAAACCACAAATGGAGAAGATGCTTTAAAAATTGTAAAAGAATCATTTCCTGATATCATATTACTCGATAATATATTACAGAATACAACCGGAATTAAATTGTGTCAGAAAATCAAATCGGATCCTAAAAACCAAAATATATTAATAATTATATCATCAGGAACAAAAATCGCTTCAAAAGACCAGGCTGAGGGTCTTGAATCCGGTGCTGATGGCTATATAACAAGGCCCATTTCAAATAGAGAACTGCTTGCCAGAGTAAATTCTTTTGCCAGAATTTATAAAGCTGAAAGAATGCTGCGGAAGAGTGAAAAAAAATATCGGAAGATCACAGAAAATATCGCTGAGGGTGTGATTACTCTTGATCGAAATTTCGAAATAAAATATAGTAACTCTGTTTTTTATGACATAGTAGGTTATTCGGAAAAAGAGCTGCTTGGCATAAATTTTAATAAAATATTAAATAATCAGGGTTGCGACTCGTTAATTGATAAGGATGTTTCTGATCAAAATGCAATATGTCGATGTGAAACCCAGCTTAAACATAAAAAGGGTAAGATTATAGATGTAGGACTGACTTTTAGTATAGTTTTGGATGACAATGGTGATCTGGAGCGGGTTATTGGAATTGTACGTGATATATCTGAGATTGTAAGAATAAGAGAAAAATATGAAGATTTATTAGAAAAAGTTCCTGATATAGAAGATTTTATTGTCATATGTGCGAATTGTAAAAACATTCGCACTGATAATGATAAATGGATTACTCCAGAAGAGTATTTTGCAAATAAAATTGATAGCCAGTTCTCACATGGTATTTGTCCAAACTGTATAGAAAAACTATATCCCGAATATTGGAAACGTAAGCAGGAGAAGGAAAAATAAAATATTTATAAATTCCTAACTACAAATATTACTTATATAGGATTCTGAAGTGAAAGTTTTTTCTAATCCCAAAATACAAAAAATCATAAATCAATATATTGCTGATAAAGCCTCGATTTTCTTAGTAGTGTTAGATAAAAATGGAATAATAAAAGCACAAAATCAATATGCTGATAAAATATTAGGCAAACAATATACAGGACAAAATTTCAAAAAATTATTCGTTGATTTTACAATCGATAAAACTCTGGATGACTTGATAAATAATACTAAAGAGTCTGAAAAATTGATGCATCTCGATGGTAATACCAGAATGCCTCAAACATTGTATTTTAAATTTTATCGTTTTAAGGATATTATTTTGGTTCTTGGTAAACACAGATGGTCGGAATATGAACGCTTAAGGGAAGAACTTGTCAGTGTTAATAATGAACTGGGTAACTTAACTCGAGAATTAAACAAAAAGAACCAGGAACTAGACAAACTTAACCAGCTAAAAAATCAATTTTTAGGTATGGCTGCTCACGATCTCAGGAAGCCAGTGGGGAAAATTTTAAATTTTGCTGAATTCTTAGAAGAGGAGATTGAAACTAAGCTAAACCAGGACCAAAAGAAATATCTCGAAATAATAATATCTTCCACTGATTATATGAAAAATATTATCAACGATTTTCTTGATATTTCGCTAATAGAGTCGGGTCACTTTCCAATCAAGAAAAGATCTTATAAAATTGATAAAGTAATTTATAAATCTATCGAAGATAATGCTCTCTACGCCAAGAAAAAAGATATAGATTTAATTTATAAGAATAATTTAGATAACCTGCAATTTAAATTCGATCCTGATAAAATTATACAGGTCCTTAATAATCTTATATCAAATGCTATTGACTTTTCTCATGGCGGTGAAAAGGTTGTAATTAAATTAAAGAAAAATTCAGATCAGGTAGTAATAGCTGTCAAAGATAATGGAAAGGGAATAAGTGCGAAAGATAAAAAAGCTTTATTTAAACCATTTTCTAGCAAGAAAAACTTAAAATCCTCCGGGACAAGGAGTATTGGGTTGGGATTAGCTATTACAAAAAAAATAGTAGAATCCC
>JAIPHI010000092.1 GCA_021735285.1 Fidelibacterota bacterium
CCACAAAAGTAACCAAAAAGGCGCCGGCGGGATAATTAAATACTAAAATTTGTTTCGCTTTACTGAAAATATTTTAATGCTCTGAAATTATTGCACTGATTTCAATTAGGAGATTTGGATTATATTTTTCAGTAAATTAAACTATCGTAGCTTACATTCGCTGAAAAATATTTTTTAACCGTTTTGCTCCTAAATTTTTAAGCAGCATTTAATAATCATGCCGGAAAATTTTTATGAGGTATTGAAAATTGAAATCTGATAGAGCAAAAGTAATTTCATATTAACTGATTACAAGCTTGAATATGGATCCTATTACAATTAACCATAATCATAATGAACCTTAGACAACCTCTAATAATTTCTTAAAATACTGTTTATTATTATTTTCTGCTGGGTCTAAAATATTAGTAATTGTTAATATTAATTTCAGAGCCCCCTGCCCCACAAAAAATAGAAAGAGACCAAATTTGAACCTTGAGATCAATGGAAACGGGAAACCGGAAAATGGAAACAGGAAAAAATAAACCAGAACTGGGATTCGAATTCTTTACATATTACCCTGTTATATAGATTTTTGGTAATTATTTTATACTTTTTTTCCCTATTCCGGTCTCCGATATCCGCTTGCCGGTTTCCAAAATATTTATATTTTCATCTCTTTTTAGAATCTTATTTTCAGGTCAGTTTATTTATTGCTATTATAGTATTGTTTTTATTTAGCCTTAACATTTTTTATAAATTCATTGGAGAGGGAATTCTGAATTTATGCCCTATAGAAAAGGAGCAATTTGGATTAAGGAAAGGCTTCCATAACCAGAAATACAATCGGGATCAATAGTTTTTTATCTTACATAAACATTTCTCATACCTACAGCCAGTTTTTTCAGGTCTAATTTTTCACTTGAATTATTACAGAACTGAGGATCGAGGGTATTACCGGACTCTAAATTTTGCAGATAGTGTTTTTTTACCTGTCCAATTTCTTCTCTGATCTGTTGTATATCATTTTTATCCAATATTTGAGGCGCTACCGTTGTTCTAATCTCGTAATCAATATTAGAGGTTATTAAGAGGATAAGCGTCTCCTGGATCTTTTCTAAATAATGATTATAGTCGTTATTTATACCACATACTTGAGAATATTTTTCCAGGGGAGCTTTATAATCCATGGCAATATAGTCCACCAGCTCTTTCTGTAATAATTCGTAAATCATCTCCGGATTTGTACCATTTGTATCCAGTTTGACAGCATAGTTCATCTCTTTAATATTTTCGATTAAATCAGGAAGATCATCGTGCAAAGTAGGTTCTCCACCGGTAATGACCACTCCGTCCAGTTTTCCGATTCTATCTTCCAGGAATGAAAAAATTTCTCCAATATTAATGTCTGATCTATATTTTTCCGGCAAGACCAACTCAGGATTGTGGCAATAGGGACACCGAAAATTACAACCTGTTGTAAAAAGAATTGCTGAAATTTTATCGGGAAAATCCGACATGCTAAATTTTTGAAAACCTCCGATTCTCATATTTTACTCCATTTTAAAATTTTGCCGCAGGTTAAATTCTGCTTTTTTACCATCATTCCATTGGTTGACGGGTCTTAAATAGCCAACCACTCGGGAATAAATTTCAGTCCTGGCGCCACATTCAGGACACTTTTCTTGTTCACCATTTAAATAGCCATGATTGGGACAAATACTAAAGGAAGGTGAAATTGTAAAATAGGGGAGATGATAATTCTGACAAATCTTGCGCACCAGATTTTTTACAGATTCTGTATTTGTTAAACGCTCTCCGGTATAAAGATGAACGACGGTTCCACCGGTATATTTAGTTTGAAGTTCATCCTGTCTATCTAGCATTTCAAAAGCATCATTCGTATAGTTAACTGGCAGATGGGTGGAATTTGTATAGAAAGGCTCACTTTCTTTATTCCCCATAATATCATTGGCTGTAATAATGTCGGGATGTTTAATCTTATCTAATCTAGCCAAACGATAGGCAGTGGATTCTGCCGGAGTGGCTTCAAGATTATAATTGTTGCCAGTTTCCCTGATGAAATCTTTTAATTTATCCCGCATTAGATTCATCACTTCAAGAGCAAATTTTTGGCCTGTTTCTGTAGCAATACCTGCTCCCAGCAAGTTTTCCAGAGCTTCATTCATACCTACCAGACCAATTGTGGAAAAATGATTTGTCCAGTATTTTCCTGATTGCTCTTTTATACTTCTTAGATAATGTTTAACATAGGGATAGAGTCCATTACTTGTATAGTTTTCAAGAACCTTGCGCTTGATTTCAAGACTTTCCTTGGCCAGTTCCATCTTATGTTCAAGGGTTTCAAAGAAATCTTTTTTGCCAGTAGCCATGTATCCCATGCGGGGAAGATTCATAGTTACAACTCCGATAGAACCTGTGAGAGGATTAGCACCAAATAAGCCTCCTCCTCTATATTCCAGCTTTCTATTATCGAGTCTTAGCCGGCAGCACATTGAGCGTGCATCATCAGGATCCATATCAGAATTAACAAAATTAGAAAAATAGGGGATCCCATATTTAGCAGTAATTTCCCATAAATAATCAAGAGTAGGATTGTCCCAATCAAAATCTTTAGTAATATTGTAAGTTGGAATAGGAAATGTAAAAACTCTATCCTGAGCATCGCCTTCAGACATGACTTCGAGAAAAGCTTTGTTGAATAAGTTCATCTCTTCCTGAAATTCCCCGTAGGTCGCATTCTTGTACTCTCCGCCAATTATTACAGCCTCATCTTTATGAGTTTTGGGCACTGTCAGATCCAGAGTAATATTAGTAAAAGGTGTCTGGAAACCAACTCGAGTTGGAACGTTTATATTAAAGATAAATTCTTGCATTGATTGTTTTACCTGTTCGTAATTCAGATTATCAAATCTAATAAAGGGAGCAAGTAATGTATCGAGATGAGAAAAAGCCTGGGCACCTGCTGCTTCGCCCTGAAGAGTATAGAAAAAGTTCACGATCTGCCCTAAAGCACTTCGAAAATGCCTGGCGGGAGAACTTTCTACTTTTCCCGCAGCTCCTTTAAATCCAGTTAGAAGCAAATCCATGAGGTCCCAACCAACGCAATATACGGAAAGCTGACTAAGATCATGGATATGGAAATTTCCCAGGATATGTTCTTTTTTAATTTCTGAGGGATAAATATTATTTAACCAATAGACCTGACTCAATTCCGAACCTATATAATTATTCAAGCCCTGGAGTGAATATCCCATATTGCTGTTTTCTCTTACTTTCCAGTCCCGTTTATCCAGATATCTATCAACTAAATCAACTTTGGCGGAACTAATCATTTCTCTGATTTTACGATGTTGCTCACGATATATTATATAGGCCTTTGCGGTCTGTTTATAGATCGAAGATAAAAGTACTTCTTCTACTATATCCTGGATTTGTTCAACTGTCGGAATTTCTTGTTTAATGCTAGATTCAGCGATAGATAGAACTTTTAAACATAATTTTTTTGCCACCATTTTTTGATCAAATTCGCCCGTTGCCTGACCCGCTTTCAAAATGGCATTTGTGATTTTATCAGGTTTAAAATCTCTTAATTCGCCGTCACGCTTTTTAATCTTCTTAAACATCCCCGCGCTCCATAGTTTGTAAAAATTAACTATTTAAACTCTTCTGACAGTCGCAATAAATATATTTTATATGTCTTTAACGAATATAAGTTATATGATTTATTTTATATTATCAACAATATTTTGTGGTAATTTGTTATATTAACCACAACATAATGTATATACTAATTATTTTGAATGTTTTATATTGATCTTCTTAAATTCCAGTGGTTAAAAAAATAATATTATCTTATAAGATTTGAGATATAGTATGAGTAAAAAGTATATAGCGATTTTAATGTTTGTAGCATAACTATCCAGATTAAATGAGGATGATTTTCTTGAGGTTTTTTATGCGAAGTTCTCAATGAGCCGAGGGAAAAGTTATTAATAGGGTTTATTATAAAAATTATATTTTTTTGATTACCAGACAAAATTTTTATAAGATTTTATGAATAAGGGAAATAGATATCCGGTAGAATATAATATTAAGATTTACTAAATTTAGCATAGATAATATTTTCGGATTGTTGAGTTTAAATTTGCATAAATAAAATTTTCTGTTTTTTTAATTGATAAAATAGTAGATTTTCTATTATATTAGGTCGCTTGACAAACAGATATTTTATAATAAATAAAGGAGTTTAAAATGCCAGTAGTAGATTATGAAAAGTATGGTGAAATGTTGGACAAGGCCTTTGAAAATAATTACGCCTATCCGGCAGTAAACATTTCAACAATCGATAATGCAAATGCAGCTATCGAAGGATTTGTTGAAGCCAATAGTGATGGAATAATAGAAATGTCGGCCGGAGCAGGTAAACATGCCTCTGGTAATCTTAATGATTCTGTTCTGGGTTGTATCACTCTTGCCGATCATATTCGAAAAATTGCGGATCAATATGATGTTAATATTGCTATTCATACAGATCATTGTCCTCCAAAATTGGTTGATAGTTGGCTGAAACCACTGATTGAAGAAACTGCAAGACGCAGAAAAAAAGGTCGTCCAAATTTATTCAATAGCCATATGTTTGATGGGGCTGAACTTCCACTCAAAGAAAATATGGATAAGGCAGTTGAAATTCTTGAAATGTGTGCTGAAAATGATATTTTGTTAGAAGTTGAAGCCGGGGTTGTTGGTGGAGAAGAAGACGGAATGGATAATAGAGGCGTAGAGAATGAGAAACTCTACACGACTCCCGGAGATATGGTCTATGTGCATGAAAGATTGAGCGAGGTTGAAGGCGCCAAATATATGTTTGCTGCTACTTTTGGAAATGTTCATGGTGTCTATAAACCCGGTAGTGTAAAACTGAAACCAACTATTCTAAAACAGGGTCAGGATGCTGTAGCAGAAAAGTATGGTGAGGATGAAAAATTTTGGCTTGTCTTTCATGGCGGCTCCGGTTCAGGTCTTGATGAGATTAGAGAAACTCTTGATTATGGGGTTATTAAGATGAACATTGATACCGATACTCAATATGCTTTTACTCGTCCGGTTGTTGACCATTTTTTCAAAAATTATGACTTAGCTTTAAAAATTGACGGTGAAGTTGGATCAAAGAAAGGTTATGATCCAAGAAAATATCTTGCTAAAGGTCGTAAAGGTATGACCGAAAGAGTTGTCCAGGCATGCAAAGACCTTAGATGTGCTGGCAAAAGCATGGGCAAATAAGTTTTTTGTTTTTTAGTATTTTAATAGCCGGTTTGATCAAACAAACCGGCTATTTTAGTTTGTAATCGCTCTTAATCATTCTGATGAGGTAAGATTAACTAACCAATATCAGAACCCCCGATTTCATAGAAAATAGGGAAAGACCAAATTTGAACCTTGAGATCATTGGGAAAGGGAAACTTTCTGAATTAAGAATTAAGAATTTTGAATTATGGATTGGTCGATTTGAAAGTAGCTAACTGGTCGAGTTGTCAATCGAGAAAGGGAAAGTTAAGCAGAAAGAATTAAAACAGAAAATTAAAAAAATTGAAGATTGGTGAATTGTTATTGGATATTCATTTTTGTCTTCAGATCTTCCGTCTTCTGTCTTCCGTATTCCGTATTCCGGTTTACAATGTAGTATTTTAGTCTCTTTTGAAAATCTGATTGTTATTTATAAGTCAGGTTATATTCTCAATTATAGAATTGTTTTTATTTAGACTAAACATTTTATAGAAAATCAAGAGGCAGGGAATTCTGAATATATAAATAATATTGAGGAGCAAACCTTGCTAAGGAGGAGCAATGTGTGGCCGCAAAACATTGACTAAAGAAAAACGCGAAATTATAGAAAAGTACGATATTGAAGAGTCTAATTGGGAAGGAGCAGGGCGCTATCGCCCTAATTATAATATAGCTCCTACAAATATTTCACCGATTTTGATCTATAATCGAGAAAAGGTTATAAAACCTATGCACTGGGGGCTGATTCCATCCTGGTCCAAAGATATTTCAATTGGTCAAAAGATGATTAATGCTCGCAGTGAGACACTTCAAGATAGAAGAACTTTTAGACCGTTATTAAAAAAACACAGATGTATTGTGATTGCTGATGGATATTATGAATGGCGTGGTCAAAAGGGAAATAAGCAACCCTATTACATTCGTAAACCTGATCATGGTTTCATGTCCATGGCCGGGCTCTGGAGTCATTGGGAATCCAGGCAAGGAAAAGCAATTGATAGTTATACCGTAATTACTACTGCTCCCTCTCAAAATATCATACATATTCATAATCGAATGCCGGCCATTTTGAAACAGGATGATATTAAAATATGGCTTGATCAAAATTATTCTGTTGATGATGCCCAACAATTACTTGGGCCTTATAATGGTCTCGAGTTTTATCCTGTTTCTAAATATGTAAATTCAGTCCAGAATAATTCACCCAAATGTATTCAGAAAAGACCCCAGTTGTTTTAAGCTGATAATATTATGAATTTTAAAGTGAGGAATCAGTTATATATATGATGTAGTTTCTATTATAATGTTATTAATAGATTATCCGATTTTATTTAAACAAGTCCTTATTCCGGGTGATGGAAAGCTGAAAAATAAAAAAGGCGGAATATTTTCCGCCCTTTTTAAAAACTACTAATTTTTATAATGAATTAATTTAATATTTTGGTTCTTAATTTTATGACTGTACCGGGTTCAATATTATCAATATCAGAGCCAAGAACATCCGCATTGTCACGTAAGATTACAATCCAGGCATAAGAATTATCATATTCGTTGCCGGCTATCGACCATAAAGATTCATTATTTTTAACTTCATAATTGTAATAGTCATATTCCAGTGGCTTTGCTCGCTCTTTAGGAACATTTTTCAGAAGTAATTCGTGAAAAGGATAGATTAGGTTAGGATTATTCCCAATTTTTTCCTCATTCCAGGAATAAATCTTTTTCCACATTGATATTTCGCCATATTCTTTTTGGGCGATCTTTGAGAGCCAATCATTGGGTTTGATCATATAGTCTTCTTCGATAGCATCCAGCACTTCATCCACCTGACTATCTTTTTGAACCAGTTCTTCTTGCTTTGTTTCTTCCTTTGCAGCTTTCTTTTCCTGTTGCTCTACCTGCTGCTCCTCAACAACCTCTTCCTTCTTTACAGCCTCTTTCCCGCATGAAAGGAGGAATACTAATGCTGTCAGACTAACAACAATTGTAATTTTCTTTCTCATGGTGTCCCCTTCTATTTTACTTAGGTTTCTCGTCTGTATTATAGACTTTCTAATTTGCAGGTTTCATTTTAAACAAGCAAGGAATTTTTATGTATCTATTCAAATCGATTATTATAAGTTTTAAGTACCCTCATTATATGCATTTTTGTATTTTAATTGTTCTGGAGTTAAATCGTCAATTTCGATCCCCATTGTTTTTAGTTTTAATTCTGCCACCTGTTGATCTTGTTCTTCTGAGATATCATATACTGTATTGTCCATCTCACCTTGTGACTGAAATATTCTTAGCATACTTAAAAATTGATTTGCAAATGACATATCCATGACTTCTGAAGGATGACCTTCAGCTGCTACAAGATTTACCAATCTACCTTCACCAAGTAAATAGATTGTTTTATCAGTACTTAATTTATGTTGCATACAATTCGGTCTTACTTCTTTTTTCTCTTGTGTTAATTCGTTCAGGTCTTCCAAATTTAATTCACAATCATAATGGCCTGTGTTACATACGATGGCACCACTCTTCATATTCTTAAAATGACGTTTAACAATCACATCCTTCATGCCTGTGGCGGTGATGAAAACATCTCCGACTGTGGCGGCTTTATCCATTGGCATGACACGATATCCATCTAACTTAGCTTTAAGTGCAGCAGTAGGTTTTACTTCGGTGATAATGACATTACTGCCCTGTCCGGAGGCTCGCATAGCAGCACCTTTGCCGCAATGGCCATAACCTGCTACTACAAAATTCTTGCCGGCCATAAGGATATTAGTTGCTCTTAAAATGCCATCAATTGACGACTGTCCTGTCCCATATATATTATCAAAATCCCATTTAGTTTCTGCATCATTGACTGCAATGACAGGGTATAGCAAAGCACCATCTTTTCCCATTGCCCGTAATCTGTGAACTCCGGTGGTTGTTTCTTCTGAACCACCAAAGACCTGCTTGGCAACTTCCGGAAATTTGTTATGTAATGTGAAAATAAGATCAGCTCCATCATCCAGGGTCATTGTAGGTTTCTGCTCAATAGTTTTTTCAATGGCCCAATAAAATTCTTCAGTGTTCATTCCGTGCCAGGCCCAGATAGGAATTCCTTTTTTGTATAATGCTGCTGCCACTTCATCCTGAGTACTTAAAGGGTTACAACCTGACCAGGCAACTTCGGCCCCAGCAGCTACCAGGGTTTCGATCAAAACTGCGGTTTCCTTTGTAACATGTAAGCATCCGCTTATCCTGGCTCCTTTTAAAGGTTTGCTTTTGCTATATTTTTCGCGCAGAGCTTGCATAACAGGCATTCTTTCCTGTGCCCATTCTATCTTTTTTTGGCCAGTTTCAGCCAGACCAATATCTTTTATCTTGCCTTCCATTAATATCTCCATTATTTAAAATAATTTTTCAATTCATTTAGCTTATTTAATTTTTCCCAGGTGAAGTTTTCTTCCTCTCTTCCAAAATGTCCATAGGCTGCCGTATCCAGATAGATCGGTCGTTTTAGATCAAGGTAATCAATAATTTCAGAAGGTTTTAAAGGGAATAGATCCCGGACAGCTTTAGTAATTTCTATCTGTTCTATTTTTCCGGTACCCTTAGTATTAACGAATACAGAAACCGGTTCTGCAACACCAATTGCATACCCCAGTTGAACTTCACATTTGTCGGCTAGCTCAGCTGCGATAATATGTTTGGCAATATGTCGAGCCATATAGCTGGCACTTCTATCCACCTTTGTAGGGTCTTTTCCGGAAAAAGCGCCTCCTCCGTGACTACCTACTCCACCGTAAGTATCAACAATGATTTTTCTGCCAGTTACACCAGCATCAGCAACCGGTCCACCAATTACGAATTTTCCTGTAGGATTGACGTGGAATTGAGTATCTTTATCTATCCATTCCCCACAAATCGGCTTTATAACTTCTTCGATTATACTGCTTCTTATTTCATCATAATCAATACCTGGATTGTGATGGGAACTGACAACAATAGCATCAGCCCTAATAGGCTTACCATTATCATATTCAATTGTTACCTGGCTTTTTCCATCAGGTCTGAGAAAATCTATGATGTTCTCTTTTCTCACATGAGCCAGTTGTTTCGATAATCTATGAGCCAGCATAATCGGCAGAGGCATCAGCACATCGGTTTCATTACAGGCATATCCTGACATAATACCCTGGTCTCCGGCACCTTGTTCGTGGTAATCAGTTTCGGTCACACCACGGGCAATATCCTGACTTTGTTCTGAAATGCTTGTTAGGACGCCGCAGGTCTCGTAATCAAAACCATAATTAGGATCATCATAACCAATTCTCTGAATTGTACTTCTGGCAACATCCTGGATATCAACATAGGTATCGGTAGTTACTTCTCCTGCTACTACTATGAATCCTGTTTTTGTAAGACATTCTACTGCCACTCTTGATTCCGGATCACCTTCTAACATTTTGTCTAAAATAGCGTCACTAACCTGATCACAGACTTTATCCGGATGACCTTCTGTTACAGACTCTGAAGTAAACAAATTTTTAGTCATTATCATATCTCCTTTTTTTAGTCCATAAATTTATGTTCGATAAGTAATAATATCAATTAAACTTTCTTGATTCCGGTGTTTGGCTAAATATTGGTGGGGCTTAAGCCTTGAATCGGGTTCTCAACATTAATGATTTCTAATGCATAATTTTGATAAATATAATAATTTGTTTGATAAATATACTTAATAAAACATCTTTTTTTCCTTGACATTAGAAGATTCAGTTAATTAAATTGGGGGGCTTATTAATAGATGAAAAAACGGGGCGTGGCGCAGTCCGGTTAGCGCGCCTGCTTTGGGAGCAGGAAGTCGCAGGTTCAAATCCTGCCGCCCCGACATATTGCCTCGATAGCTCAACTGGATAGAGCATCGGCCTTCTAAGCCGGTTGTTGGGGGTTCGAGTCCTCCTCGGGGTACTGTAGAATTAACAAGGGTTTAGGTATTTTACTTAAACCCCATTTTAGTTTTATAAGTGGTGTCTGGTATGCATATTACTATATATTCCTCCGTAAATGCTCCTCGATGAAATATGCGTATCCTACACATTTTTAGCAAATTGGGTGAAAGTTGATTAGACTACTAGACTCCCGAACAGTATTTGCAAAATAACTACAGGGAAAATTTATAATTATAAGTTTCAACTTTTTCCTTGCAGGTTCACTCGGATATAATATACGAGGAATAATTATAAGATTTATTCCCGGACTTTATCATTAATAGATATGGGAAAAAGTATCCTGGAATATTATTTTTGTTCCTCTAGACTTATGAAATTATTTCTCTGACTAATGCTTGATAAATCATTAAAAATATTATATATTTTTACATCGTCGATAAACGATAAAGGAGGAGTAAATGAAGAAATTAAATATCAAATGGCAAAGACTTGTTACCGAAGATGCGACCTGTCCGAGGTGTAATCAAACAGGAGCTGAATTTAGAAAAGCAGTGGCAATATTGGATAATTCACTCAGAAATCTCGGTATAAAAGTAGAGGCAGAAACTAAAAAACTTTCAATCCAGGAATTTAAAAAAAATCCTTTCGAATCCAATAAAATTATGATTAATGGAAAAGTTTTAGAAGAATGGATCAACGGAGAAGTAGGACAGAGTGAATGCTGTGATGTTTGTGGACCGA
>JAIPHI010000093.1 GCA_021735285.1 Fidelibacterota bacterium
TGATATCTCTATAGATACAAAATACAATCTTATTCTCTTCTTCAATATCTACTGTTGCACCAAGAATTGAAACAAATAGAGTTGAACCATCTTTCCTTCTTCTTTTAGCCTCTTCATGAATCTTCTTATTTTGTACAATCTGACTGGTTATCTGTTGGGCTTCAGATAATAATTCTTCCGGAGCAATTAATCTATCAATATTTTCACCTCTTACCTCATTCCGATTGAAGCCAAACATATTTTCAAACTCTTTGTTGACTCTTAGTACTGATCCATCTTTTTCTGTGAGGACAATGGATTCAGGAGAATTATTAAAAAGGATTTCAAAAAGCGTTGTTTCTCTCTGCAATTCCTTTTCAACATTTTTATATCTGGTGATATTTCTTATTTTTGCCACAGTCTTATTATCAATTGCAGAGCGATTTAAAGTGGCCATAAAACTATACAAATTGCCATTTATTGATAAAGAATATTGAAAGGTTTGAGGATTACCAGGAGTTAATTTTTCTAATGCAGAAAAATATTTTTCTGCCACATCGGAAGGGATCACATCCTCGATTTTTTTACCTATGAATTCTTGGGGCTGCTGGAATAAAGGGACTCCTGGCTTAGCCTGTATATCAAGAAAACGATTATCCTCATCCAGATAGAATAGAATATCCCCTATTTCGACGCATAAATCAATGTATAGATTCTCGGTGGCATCTATCTGCCTCCGGGTGCTTTCAAATTCTTTCTCTTGAGTTTTCAAAAGATTTGAAAGAGAATTTACCCGTTTACGTAGTGAACCCAATTCAGTATCCCCATTCTCCTTACTTTTAGTATTCATTTTTTTAACCCCAAAAAAATAGTTTTTAAAACTTCTATTCTCATAATGGCTGGAAGATAGCATTGATAATAATAATAAAAATTAATAATAGCAACTGAAATTTTAACAATATAATATTAATGCATGCTTCTATTGAGTAAAGAAGGGGTAAGTCCGATTTTTATATTATCACCTGGATAAATTCTGAGAAGAAAGAAAAAACCAATGAACATTAAAAAATCAATAAAATATTGCAAAATTGCATTAGACTGGATATTGTCCAGCATTGATAATAAAGATTAACTAAAACTTCAGACTTAGCTGGAAATCAGATATAATGCGGAATTCACTTTTTAATGCCCGGATTCATCCCGGTAAAAAAACATATAGCGATTTTTAAACAAGTTGTCTTATAAAATAAGAGATATAATTTATTACAAATACTAGCTAAATCTATTTTTTCACTTCAGCCTATTGAAGGCTTCAGGAAAACACCACAACTAAGGATAGATATGCTACATCAGACAAAACTTTTGCAAATCGCTATTGAAATTACAATTTGAGATAAAATCTTGACTTATGCTTTTTTTGAACGAAGTAAGGCGTTTACCTCTTTCAGCATTTTTTTAACATGAAATGGCTTTTGAATAAAAGTATATTCATTTTGAGCTATTTCACTTCTTCTCGATCTTTCATCAGTATAACCACTACATAAAATTATAGGCTTATGAGGATCAGTGCTTCTGATTTGATTTGCTATTTCCAGACCATTTTTATCAGGCAGGACCACATCGGAAATTATTAAATCATAATATTCTTTATTTTTATTAAATTTGGCTAGAGCATCTTTGGCATTTGTTGCTGAATCTACTACATAATCATTATTTTCTAAAATTATTCTACCTACCTTTAGCACATCAGGGTTATCTTCGATTAATAGAATTTTCTCTCCATTCCCTGATAATTTATCAATCGGGACTTCTTGATTATCCTTCTTATCAATCTTTTCTTGAATAGCAGGGAAATCGATTAAGAATTTAGTCCCCTCGCCCGGTTCACTTCTGACATTGATCCAGCCTCTATGTTTTTTAATTATTCCATAGACCACAGATAATCCCATTCCTGTTCCCTTTGCCATTCCTTTTGTAGTAAAAAAAGGATCAAATATCCTGTCTAGATTTTCTTCTTTAATGCCAATTCCGTTATCTTCAATTATCAGACGGGTAAATTCTCCCGTTTCCGAATGCTCCAGTTTCTGCTTTTCTGCTTCTGAAATAGTTAAATTTTCAGTTCTAATAGATAATTTTCCGCCTTCCGGCATAGCATCTTTAGCATTGATGGCCATATTCATAATAATCTGTTCAATATTATTTTTATCAGCCTTTATTGTTCCTACATCCTCTACTAAATTTGTCTCAATTTCAATATTTTCACCAATTAATCTCTGGAGCATATCTAGTACACCACGAATTACACTATTCAGATTAATAGGTTTAAAATCCATAGCCTGTTTTCTGCTAAAAAGAAGTAATTGCTCGGTCAGGCTGGCAGCTTTTTTTGATGAATCAATAACATTATGTAAATATGTAGAAATAGAACTATCCCGGCTTATTTTGCTATCCGCCATCTGAGCATTACCCTGAATGACAGTCAAAATATTATTGAAATCGTGGGCCACACCAGCAGCCAGATTCCCGATCGATTCCAGTTTCTGGGTCTGCTGCAATTGTTGTTGCATTTTTTTTCGTTCAGTAATATCCCTTAGAATTCCCTGTGTCGCAATTCCATTTTTGTATGAAAAATAGGAGACTGAGACTTCGACTTCTATCTCATTATTATTTTTATCCAGAGCGGTGAATTCATATCTGGAGCTCACCTTATCACCGGAAAGTATCGCTTTTCTCCTTTGTTTGACCAGCTGCTTACTTTTAGGAGCGACCAAATCCATAAAATCAAAATCAGGGGCCCGGACTTCCTCCTGCGTTACACCAAACAGTTCTTCAAACTTTTGATTTATAATTTCAAATTTATCTTTATATAGTAGATAAATGGCGTCATTCGATTGTTGAATTAAGCGCTGGTATTTTTTCTCACTCTTTTTCAGAGCTTCCAGAGTCTGCTTCCTTTTTGTAATGTCCCTGATAGTTGCCTGTATAAAAATTTTATCTTCCAAAACCACCTTATTCAATAGTACAGTAGCAGGAAATTCTTCACCATCCATTCTCTTGTGTTGCCATTCAAAAAAATTGACACCTTCTTTTACAGCAATATCTATCATTTCTATAGCTTTTTTTGAAGATAAACTACCATCAGGCTGTCTATCAGGAGAGAGCTTTCCCGGCCAAAAATTGGTTATATCTACATCTTTGTCAATCCTGAACATTTCTAAAAAAGTAGGATTAGCCGTGCCAAAATTCCAATCAGGTGGTTCCAAAGTCATAATCGCATCATGAGAATAATTGAAAAGCGCTCTATATCTTTTTTCACTTTTTTCTAATTTTTCCTGGGCTATTCTTCTTTCTGTAATATCCAGGATCAAACCTTCCAGAAAATTTTTATTATTAATTTTTATCGCCCGTCCCTGTTCCCAAACCCACTTTTCTTCACCATTTTTGGTTATAATTCTATACTCAATTTGGTAGGATTGATCAGCTTCTATTTTATTACTAATATTTGCAGCAACCAGTTCTCTATCAGCAGGATGAATCAGGTCATTATAGGCTACTATTTTATCATCGATTAGCTCCTCGGCTGGATAGCCTGTTAAATCCCGGCAACCGGAACTCAAATACTTCATTGTCCAGTTTGCATTATCCAGACAGCGGTAAGCCATACCGGGCAGATTATCCATAAGATTAGATAATTGTCGCTCCCGTTCAGCCAGGTTTTCCTCTGTCTCTTTTCTATCAAATAGTTGATCAATAAAATGTAATAAACGCTCCAGGTCTAAAGGCTTTTGTTCATAGTTTAGTATTTCTCTATTTCTTATGGCCTCGATTGCACTTTTTAAGGAAGCGTTGCCAGTAATTATAATATATTCCATTCCTGAAAATTTATTTTGCATCTGCTTTATCAATTCCAGACCATTATAATCAGGAAGATTAATATCCGTGAGAACCACCGTGAAATGATAATTCTTGCAAATTTTAAGAGCCTCTTTACCGGTGTATGCCGTTTTTGATCTATAGCCTCTACTTTCAAATATTTCCAGTAAATTATTACAAAGGTCTTTATTATCATCAATAATTAAAATATCAAGATCTTTTTTGCTTATTACCATTTATTTTGCCTTATTTGTTACCAATTGATAAACAAAAGTATAAAAAATTCTTTTAATATACAACTCAATTATTTATGATAACTGTCTGGATTTTTGGGGGTCAGATTGAACTCATTCAACAGGCTCTCCCTACTAGTGGAGTGAATTTAATAATTAAATTTGGAATACCTCGTTTGAGTTAATTAATTGTCAGAAGGTCGGATATTTAATATTTAAGGTGTTTGTAAAATTGATTCCATTAAAAACAATCTTGGCTCTATAAGATACTTTATGATTAATTGAAATAACCTAGAGATTCCCAAATAATAATTTAGTTTATTGTAAATTAAATATAATGCTGATTAAAAAAAC
The DNA here is from genome assembly GCA_021735285.1 of Fidelibacterota bacterium. Taxonomy (GTDB): domain Bacteria; phylum Fidelibacterota; class UBA2242; order UBA2242; family JAFGTP01; genus JAIPHI01. Next base: position 4,440 of record JAIPHI010000093.1, read on the forward strand.
AACAAAAAGATGAATTCATATTGGTTTGCTTGTAGCACAACTATCCTTAGTTGTGTTTTTTATCGAAACCCTCAATGGGCTGAGGAAAAAATAAGGAAACTGGAGAATGAAGGCAGGAAAACATTTTTTGGTTTATCCACTTTGATTTTAGAAGATAGATATGGTCTTTTTTTATTCTCTTTAAATTTGTTCCGATGTATGAACCGTTCTGCTCCGAGTATTATCTATTCTATTGTTACTTTTGTCTCGCTACAAAAGTAATCAAAAAGGCGCCGGCGGGATAATTAAATACTAAAATTTAATCCGCTTTACTGAAAATATTTTAGTGCTCTGGAATAATTTGTTTACATTTAAGCATTAAAATAATAGAAATTAATTCTAGGAACAAGTATTAAAAATCATAAATCCTCTATTGGCAAATTAATTTGATAATAAAACCGATTTAAATTAAATTATCCGCAGTAAATTATTTGAATTTTTATCTATTTGAAATTAAGGAAATAACATTATAGAAATTAAAAGTCTAAGATTTCCTTTCATAGGCTTCAACAAAGTCTCCTATATTCAGGTTTTCGGATTATTATCCTTTAGATTAAAAATACTCACCGGCAAAATTATAAAGCAATATCAAAATAATTACATTAAATCATTCTATTCAAGTAAATTAGGATCAATAATATGGACTATTTAGAAAAATTAAAAAATAGCAATCGCAGCAAAGGGAATTATCTCTGTGTTGGAGTCGATCCCGACCCGGAAAAAATACCCTCCCGATTTGAAAAATCTGCTACAGGTATTCATGCTTTTTGTAAAGAGCTTATCAATGTTACTCACGATATTACGCCAGCTTATAAATTCAATCTGGCTTTCTTTGAAATCTGGGGCAGTAAAGGCTGGAGTATTCTCGAAAGTTTAATTAATCAGATACCTGATGATATCTTTATTATCGGGGATGCAAAACGAGGCGATATAGGAAATAGCTCAAAATTCTATGCTCAAGCTCTTTTAAAAAATCTGGATTTCGATGCTGTCACAATCAATCCTTACCTCGGTTCTGAAAGTATTACTCCCTTTATCCAGCAAGCTGAAAAAGGTGTTTTCGTGCTGTGCGTAACATCCAATCCTTCGGGTCGTGAACTCCAGGATCACGGCGAACCAATGCTCTATATTAAAACAGCTCAAATCTGTCAAAAATTAAATCAAAAAAATAATGTTGGTCTGGTAATGGGAGCTACAAAGCCGGAGCAATTACTGGAAGTCAGAAAAAATTTCCCGGAGATGCCTTTTCTGATTCCGGGTGTAGGCAGCCAAGGGGGAGCCGTGGATGCTGCTGTTCAAGTCTGCAATGCAATCGAAGCCGGCGTGATCAATGTTTCCCGGGGCATTAGTTATGCACAAGGTGATTTTCCTGATAATATTAGAAAATCTGCTGAGAAATATACTGAATTGTTTAAAAAATAGGTGGTATAATGAGCGAAAATAAATTTAAAAAATTGTTAATTGAATCCGGTGCTGTTCTGGATGGTCACTTTCTACTTACTTCAGGACTGCATAGTCCTACTTATGTAGAAAAATTTCAATTGTTAAAATATCCCAAATTAACAGATAAAATTTGTAAAGGTATTGCTGATCATTTCAAAAATACAAGTCCTTCCGTTGTCCTCGGTGCTGCAACCGGTGGTATCCCAATTAGTCAAAGTGTGGGAAGAGAACTATCCAATCGCAGTATTTTTGCCGAAAGAGTGGATGGCCAGCTTACATTAAAAAGAGGTTTCAAAATCGAGCAAGGTGAAAAAGTATTAATTGTTGACGATGTAGTCACCACAGGTGGTTCCATATATGAACTTATGGATCTGGTCAAAAATAATGACGGAATTATAATGGGCATTGGAGTAATCATAGATCGCAGTGGTAAAAAAATAGACTTTGGAGTTGATTATCATCCCTTAGTAAAAATGGATATTCCCGCTTATGAATCTGAAAATTGTCCTTTGTGTCAAGATGGTATAGAACTTACCAGCAGAGGCAGAACAGGGAAGAAATAAGGTATTTGATCAATGTATTTTTGTAATTTGGGGAGTGGCAGCAAAGGTAATAGTACCTTTGTTCAATCAAATGGTTCGGGAATTCTAATCGATCAGGGTTTTAGTGGTAAAAATCTTATTGAACGCTTGTCTCTGGTAGATATTAATCCCAAACAAATTCAGGCCATCGTAATTACTCACGAACATTCCGACCATATCAAAGGTGCCGGAATATTGGCCCGGCGACTCGATATACCAGTATTTATTACTCCTGATACTGCCCGGGATTTGAAAGCGGGTTTTTTCAAGAATGTAGATTTAAAGCACTACAATTCAGGTGATCAATTTCAGATAGACGATCTGACCTTAAAAGCCTTTCACATTCCTCACGACGCCAATGATCCTGTGGGCATTATCTGCTCCTCAGGAGAGAAAAAAATTGCCCTGGCTACGGATATTGGAGATATACGCAATGCAGTTACCCATTTCTTGCAAGACCTGGACCTTTTACTATTAGAATCGAATCACGATCGGGAAATGCTGGAAAACGGCCCCTACCCCCTCTATTTGCAACAAAGGATAAAAAGCAGAGTTGGCCATCTCTCAAATGCTCAATCCCTTCAATTTTTAAGCCGGATTAAAACTCAAAATACCGGATTAAAACATCTTGTTCTCGGACATTTGAGCGAAAAAAATAATACCGTTGACAAAGTCAGAGAACTATTTGAAAAAGATGCAGATCAAAACTCAGCCAACTATAAGATCCACATTACCAGCCAGGATCGTCCTCACAAAATAATAGAAATATAAAAAAGTTGTAACTAATTTAATGATATACAATCAAAATTTGCTATGAAAACAAAAATAGGTTTAGCACTTGGTGGAGGTGGCGCCCGTGGTATGGCTCATCTCGGCATCATAAAAGTATTGCAAAAGAATAATATACCAATCGATTTTATAGCCGGAACTTCAATGGGGGCTATTATTGGGGCCATGTATGCTCAAAATCCTGATATTGAGGCTATCATAAAAATGTTTGATGAATATTTTGAAGATAAAGACTATGCGGATCTGGGTTTGGAGAGAGCAGTACCCGGGAATAAAAAAGATCCCACAATCTTCCATCAATTTGTGGAAGCTGTAGGTAAGCGAGTTGTTCTAAATTTTGCTATTTCACGCCAGGCACTGCTTCAAAAGAACACCCTCGATAATGCAATTCAAAGATTTGTCAAAGCCGGTCAGATCGAAAACACAGAGATTCCTTTTTATGCAGTTTGCTCTGACCTGAATAGTGGTGAACCTGTGGTCTATAATCGGGGCGACATCCAAAAAGCTGTCAAGATCAGTGCTTCAATTCCTGTTTATTTTCCACCGGTGGCTGAGAATGGTAAATTATTAACAGATGGTGGAGTCACTTCACCAGTACCAGTCAATGAAATGGAACAAACAGACGCTGATATTATTATTGCTGCTTCAATGGGAAGAAGTAAATATGACCCTCTTAACAAGCCAAAACTTCTTAACATAATCACCCGCATGCAACAAATCAAAGGTTCTTATCTTGCTCACTCACAGATGGAAAAAGCCGATATTATGATCGAGCCGGAATTCAGAGAAGCTCATTGGAGTGAATTTTTGAGATATAAAGAATTTATTGAAATTGGTGAGAAGGAAGCTCGTAAGAAAATTGACCATATTTCGGAACTTATTAAGAATAAACAGAGTTTTATTAGGAGATTCTTCCGTTTTTTTCAAAATCAATAATAACCAGGAATATTTTTAATGAACAGATCTCATTTGCAAAAAATATTATTCATTTTCGCTCTTACAACCATTTTCAGTCTCAATATTTTTGCTGCTGAAAACATTTTGGATTTACAAACATTTCCCTCAACAAATGCAGTGCAAGCAGGAGGCGATTTCAAAATCGCAATTGAGGCTAATATTCATAAACCGTGGCATATCAATTCCAATCAGCCCCTTGATGATTATACGATTGGCACTGAAGTCAGACTCGATGAATCAGATAACTATTCTGTCACTGATACTATCTTTCCCGAGCATGAAATCATAAAAAATGAAGCCCTTGATAAAGAGCTGGCCCTGTTTAGTGGAAAAACCGTCATAGTGGTGCAAGGTAACTTATCCGAAAATCTGAATGCTGATACTGTCGTAGTAAAAGGGAGCTTATATTATCAGGGCTGTAATGATGCAACCTGTCTAGCACCACAGGAGGATTCTTTTGAAGCCCGGCTTCCAGTCGCCAAAAACCAAAGTAATATAGAAACTATTAATCAAGAATACTTTTCTGATATTGAAGAAAAAGAAATAGCACAGGAAACAAGACAAAGTAGTTCAGAGAAAAGTTTTAATGTTAGTCAGTCATTCTCAAAAAGAGGTACTTTTCTAACCTTTCTACTAATTTTTCTGGGTGGTTTGGGCCTGGTATTGACACCCTGTATCTACCCTATGATCCCCATCACAGTTAGTTATTTTGGAGGTCAGGCTGAAGGAAAAAAGAGCAAACGTTTCGTCATGGCGCTGCTTTACGTATTAGGTCTGGCAACCACTAACTCTGTTTTAGGAACTGTAGCTGCTTTATCAGGTGGATTAGTGGGTGGTTTGCTTTCGAATCCCATTGTTTTGCTGGGTATCGCGCTGGTGCTGGTTGCCCTGGCTCTGAGTATGTTCGGCTTGTATGATATATCCTTACCCTCAGCAATGAATCAATTAGGAAGTGGCACCGAAGGAGGTTATCTTGGCTCGATTATTATGGGATTGACCTTAGGAATAGTAGCAGCTCCCTGTATTGGCCCTTTTATAATCGGATTGCTAACTTATGTAGCAGCCGTAGGAAATGCTTTTCTGGGGTTTGCCATGTTTTTCACCCTCTCAATCGGTATGGGATTACCCTTTCTCATCCTGGCCTATTTCTCCAGTCAGATTGATAAACTTCCCAATGCTGGTGAGTGGATGGTGGGTGTAAGGAAAATTTTTGGTTTAATCCTACTGGGGATGGCGCTATATTTTCTCCAGGCATTGATCCCTGATAATATATATAAATTTTTATTTCCACTGTTTATTTTGGGAGCAGGTGTTTATTTGATAATTTTTGAAAAATCGGGCGATCAGAACCGGATTTTTGCTGCCATTAAAAGAGTAATTGCCATCATAGCTATTTTTACTGCCGGCTGGTTAATGAAGCCTGAAGCAGAAAGTATCTCCGGATCAATGACCTGGCAGCCCTATAACCAAACTGCATACGAAAAAGCCCTTCAAGACGACAAACCGGTCATTATGGACTTCTCTGCGGAATGGTGTGTCAAATGTAAGGAGTTAGAAGAAATAACATTTAAAGCCCCCCAAGTTGTAGAAAAATCAAAAAAATTTCATCTATTCAAAGTTGATCTGACCAATAGGAATTCAGAAAAAGTGGAAAACATTAGAGAAAAATTTGATATCAAAGGTCTGCCTACAGTAATTTTCATCAATAGTGAGGGGCAAGAAAGGCGGGACCTCAGAATATTTGGTTTTGTAAAACCGGAAATTTTCGCTGAAAAAATGGAATTGTTAATCGAAAAATAAGAGGATTAATCTCATGAAAAAAATATTAAAACGCATAAACATTGGAATAATAGCAATATTATTAATTGTAACGGGCTGCAGTAAAAATGATAATGATACTAAATCCCAGACAAAAAGTGAAAATACCGCTAAGACAGAGACCACACTCAAGAGTCAAAGTTCAAGTTTCATTGGCTCGAAAGCTCCTGATTTCACACTCAAGACACTGGAGGGAGAGAATGTTAGTCTGGATCAATTTTCGGGAAAAGTTATTCTGCTCAATTTCTGGGGAACCTGGTGTCCTCCCTGTCGGAAGGAAATACCTGATTTGGTAAATATTTATTCCGAAAACAAAGATAAGGGACTTGAAATAGTGGGTATCACTTTGAATTCAGGCTCACCGGAAAAAATTCAGAATTTTGCTAATAAAAACAATATGAATTATCAAATCCTGACCGGAGAACAGGCCAAGACAATGCAAATTGCTAAAAAATATAATAATCTCAGAAGTATCCCAACTACATTCATTATTGATAGAGAAGGAATTATCCGCCATAAATGGGTAGGTCCTCGATCAAAAGAAAAATTTATGGAAGAAATAAATAAATATTTGTAAACTTAACCCTGCTGAATTAACTAATAGGAACACAATTAATGAATAAATTAAAAACGGATAAAGAAAGCAAAGTCTGGAGAGAAGTTAAAAGCTGGATACTAATAATTCTAATTGCTCTCGGTTTGAAATCTACTATTATTGCCTCCTATATGGTTCCCACCGGCTCAATGGAAAATACTATTATGACGGGGGATTTCCTGATCGGTAATAAGTTTCTGTTTGGAGCCCGCACTCCGGATTGGATTGGAATTCCATATACCCGCATAGGATTTAACATTCCTTCTTTCCGTTTGCCTG
>JAIPHI010000094.1 GCA_021735285.1 Fidelibacterota bacterium
CCTGTTTGGATATAGTCTTTCTGACAAGACTGAGAAAATTGTATATATTATTTGGCCTATTCTAGATATTAGATAGATTATAAAAAAATTACTACAGAACCCCATCTAACAAATCATTTGAAAATAACTATAGTAGAAGTCAACCAATAGTTTTCCCAAAAAGTCTCATCAAAATGTAAATAATCATCTAACACCTAAACAAGAATCTGCAATTCAGTCCACCAGAATTGTGGTAGAATGGAAATTTCCATTCTGTTTTTCCACCCTGTTATAAGCAATTGAATAACTAACCAAATATCACATATTAAATTCTCAAATTACTATTTCTGCTGCTAACAAACAGATATACAGGATTGGTTCTAACTCATAAATATTATTATTTTAGGACTATTAATTTCTTTGTATTGCTATAGAGGCCAGCCTTTAACCTGTAAAGATAAACTCCACTGGCTAGATCCGCCGCATCAAAAATCACAGATTGATATCCCTTATCCTGGAATTGATCAACCAGAGTTTTAACTTTCCTACCATAAATATCGTAGACCGTCAAATATACATAATGGCGTTCAGGTAGTTCATAGGTAATAGTGGTGTTCGGGTTGCATGGATTCGGATAATTCTGATGGAGGATGTAATCATCAACTAAACCCGGCTTATCTTGTTCTTCAATACCGGTTGCACCTCTCACATTAAGCGGGATGAAACCAATATTGTTATTCTCATGGATTTCGCTAACTGCGTCTTCCGGGTCAACTACTGCGTAAACTTTAACATTTTTTTCCAATCCCTTTGGTACCACCCATTCCATTTCCACCTTTGCTTTGTTCTGAGAAGCGAGGGAGCCATCAGTGTACAAATCAACCTGTCCGTCGAGTCCTTCTATCGGGATTCCTTGATTTGGCCGGATCACCCAAATAGAAACGGACCTTAATCGGATTATCAGTATTTTTGAGACTGAAATTGTGTACATAAGCCATAATGTAAGCTGTATCACCAGCGGAGAGAACCCGGGGAGACATGCGAAGACTTTTGCAAAATAGCTTTAAATTTTCCGTACCACCTATGCCTTTATAGGAATCAAGTCGCCAAGGCAGAAGAAGACCGGGATCCGATTTGGATAAATAGTGCTTGTCCCAGAATGTTCCATATATAGAATCGCCTGAAGAGGAGGGATCAACTGCATAATCAATAACCATAGCTCCGTTTTGTCCCCAATACATATAAGCAGTTATTAAATAATCTGTATTGCCCAGGCTCTTATCTGTTTCTGCAACTTCCACTTCGATTACTACCTGGTCTGTTGCTGTACTGGTATGAGTGATGATCTCTTCCCTTGAATAGCTTCCGGATACACTTGCTTCAATTCCCCATCCAATGACAGAGGCCCCGACTTCCGTACCAATAGAGTTTGTCAATTGTTCTGCATCGATAGATTGATTGGTAAGGTCAAGAGTCCAGCTTCCTGAACTGGCAGTAGAAACGTATTTTCCTGTAAAATTGGTTATTAAATCAGGACCAACCCAATCTGCAATATCATCTTTCAGTGGATAGGAAAAAATATTGCCAACCTCGTGATTATTTAGCCAGTTGTGCGTATTAACATTTTCGGAAGGAAACCATGCCGGATCTTTAGGATGCGTTATCTGAACAAGAACATTCCCTAAATGTTCTCCCATACCATGAAGCGGGTATCCCCAAAAATCGTAATCAGTAACCGTAGCCAGGATCCAGTCATCTCCGGTTGATGACGTTACCTGACTGGCAGTGATTGTTTTAGTCTCAGAATGGGAGCCATAATAGCCTCTATCATATGCCGCTTTTATATATGACTTAACTTTTACCCCAAAGAAACTGAATTCACTGCTCAGTTCGGTTGATAAGCCCCAGTCATGTTTTAGCTCCGAAGAGAAGTAAGCTGTTTGACTCTGGGTCTCTGTATAGGTCACTTTGAATTCGCTTGATGCCGGACCATGGACATTACAGACATCATAGACCTGATTATACAGATAATCAAAATGGGTTGGTGGCACGTTTAATTGGACTATCGGCTGATAAACACTTTCCTGGGTAATCCGGGTTGGGGAGCCAAGGCGTAAGGCATCACCATCAAAATCGGCGGCTACACAATCCAGCCATAAGGCCTCGTTGAGGCTTTGCTCCCCGGATCCGGGGACATACGTTGAACTCTCAACAATATGTCCTTGATAATTCAAATCAAAAATACTTTGTGATGGGACCTGTTCGGAGGAGCTCCGCAGGCTGTCCCGGAGAGAAATTATTTCTACGGAATTTGCAAAAAACGGATATCCCCCCGTGATAGGATCACGAAGCGGATCGTGTTTGGCTTCAGTTTTTGCTGGTATTTTTAATGGCAGAAAAAAAACAAAAAGAGATAAAGAAGAATTGGTTTATTTTTTACTTTCCAGCCGACAGCAAGATAATAGAAAGGAGTATAAACAAATCTAAAAATGTTATATATAAATTTCATGGATCCTCCCCTGTTATAATTTTTTATTGAGTTATAAAAAGTCAGTTTTATTAAAATATTTTCACTTTGCCTGGCAGTGGACGTTCAGAGTCAGAATGTAGAAAAATTCGTTTAACATCTACCCTATGAATTTAATTTACACTGTCCCAGAAATTACAAAAAATGGTATAAAAGACCCTCAAGCTAATCCAATGACAAAGTTCTGGAGTGAATTCATATGAAATTTCAGCTCACAAGTTGAGGTATTGATGAATTTTAATTTACTCAACAATTATATTATTTTTAAATACTTAATTCTCTACTGCGAATCCACCATTATCTAATTAGTCATTAAACTCTGGTTTTATTTATCAATTTTTCTTTCAACCAAATTTTATTTTATATTCCTTATACTTAAATTAATTGCCTATCCGCCCTAAAGACCAGATGATAAATTATACAAACTCCAAAACTGAAGATGGACACTAATCAATGGATATGCAATTGATCAGAATAAATACTCAACAGGTTGATTAATTGGTCATTTCGGTTTTGGTCCCATTTTTAGAGATCAACTTACAATCATATTTAACCGCTTCTCCCTCATCATCCACCTGGAGATAAAAATTACGCCACAAAGCGAATAAAAATGGTAATAAGGGGTTGATTTTGGTAGATTTAATCTGTGACAATCACTCTGGAGAAGTGCGGAATATTTTTTGGGTTTTTTAGGGGATTGAAGTTTATTTTTTGGCAAATCGCCCCAGATCAAAGTTCTTCACCTCCAAATAAAATTTCACAGAATTAAAAATATTCCCTTTATACTTTAGATTATTAGGAAATTGATTTGATTCTTATGTTTTTACGTGTTAGTTAAATAAAAATATTTGACACTACTTGGAAAATAAAAAGGAGCCTTTATGAAAAAGATAATAATTTTTATATTTACAATCTATATTTCGGTTTATGGACAGACCAGCGAGAATTATACTGTTGAAACTGCTGCCTTCACAGTATGTGGCAATACTTCCACATCAGAAGATTATGTGCTTATCGATGCTATTGGACAACCGAGTCCATTGGGAACCTTCGCCAGTGAAAATTATTTTATTGAGTCCGGATTATTTAATGCCCAGGAATCATCCACAAAAATTGTCGATGAGGAATTACCAATCCCGGCAAAATTTCATCTTGAAAATAATTATCCTAATCCTTTTAATCCAACGACTACGATTGAATACAGCATTTCAAAAGATTCTGATGTGACAATATCAATATACGATCTTAATGGCAAATTAATTCAAACCCTGGTTGACAATAACAAAACTGCCGGATTTCACAAAACTATCTGGAACGCCGCAAATACCTCATCGGGAGTTTATTTCTACAAAATTAAAGCCGGTGATTTTACTGCTGTTAAAAAATGTGTCCTGGTAAAATAATACATTCAAATTTTTATCACCACAAACCTATCTCTATTGTAACACCTTTTCCATGGATATAGGGAGAGATACGTAACCAATATCTTTATTTACTAAGCTTACAAATATGATATATCAATTAATTTCACAAATGGTTACTATCTATGCCTCAAGTTCCCTGAATAATTGAGAAGTTTCTCTTTTCATTATTCCGATACCTGCTATTGCTTTACCCAGAAAGGTAGCCAATAATCCCGGAACAAATCCGATAAAATAGGCACCTTTAGTAACTTTTGCTCTTAGAACCGGTGACATCAGGATAGTGCTTTCTCTTGTCATACCCGATATATCAATCCCGGTTTCCTGCATATAGTAGGATCCACCAAGACCTATGATTATCCCAATTATCGATCCAATTAATCCAATTGCCAGCGATTCAACTAACATTTCTTTGTAAACTCTGGCTTTCGATTCACCAATTGCAATCCTGACACCAATTTCTCCATAACGCCTGATTCCAGAAATAAGTCCTGAATTCCACAGAACCAAAGATATAACAAAAAGAAAAATGCCTATGATTATATACAGCTCCATTTTTGATATTCGTAATAATTCTCCCAAATCATTTTGATCTTCAAGAGTCAACATCAGAGGAGAATATTTATTTTCAGGTTTGGAATATTTTTGATTAAAACTCGTTTTAAGCTGTTGTGCTTTTTGAGAACGGTAAAGTCCACTTTCAAAATAACCAACAATCTCCCCGGTAGCATTTTCCATATTTAAGGCATCTCTGATATCCCTAATATCGGCTATAATGGTATTTCTATCAAGAAACGGGACTCCAAATTTTACTGTTCCTGCAATTCTAAAATTATAAATTGTCATACCTCCTTGTGCAGAAGAACTAATTAAAGTTGCTACATGACCTATTTTTGTATCTAAATTTGTGGCTATGGAGTTTGGAATTAAAATTTCATCTCTTTCCCGGGGAATGTGACCTTTACGAAGAGCCTTATCCAGATTAAATCGTTTATTCTCCTTAGATTGCTTTCCTAATAAATCCAAAGCAATACCATTAACTGTGGTTTGGGCTTTGGTTTCACCTTCTTTATCAGGAATATCCAGCAATCCGGCAAATTTTGTGCGGGGCGTCCAATCTATCTCAGGATGCATATTTTCCAGAGATTTTAGTAATGAATCTGTATTGGTCAAAGCCAGATCATTTGGTATTTGATCTGATAATTCTTGATAGGCTCTGGTCACCACTTTAAGATGGCCGGTGTCATATATTGCATTTGTTCTGGTCATATCATCGATAAATCCTAAAATATAAGTATACATAATTACCGAGATTGCTACACCAGTACTCACAATGATTATCGGAAACAGGCTGCGATGTTTATCCCTTAATACGCCTTTTAATAGAAATTTTAACATCATTGCCTCCCAGCCAGTACTTTTTGAGGTTCTATATCTGATATTCTGCGGGTGGGAAAATAACTAACAATCGTCACAGAAATCAATAATAGTAGAGAAGATCCGACAATGATTCTCCAGCCATAAATTGGATACAGAGTCGTTGAGATTGCCATTCCAAAATCACTGGTACTCTCCGGTAATTTTATACCACTTTTTGCTGTCCAGATAAGTAAGGGAGTTGCATATATTGCCCCTAAAATTAAAGCAAGAAAGGCCTGCATAGCTCCTTCCAATGTAAAAAGTTTAATAACCTTTTTTCTTTCCATACCCAGAGCCATCAACATACCAATCTCTTTTTTTCTGTGAAATATAGAAAGTACCTGGGTATCAAATACAGCCAGGAGGGCCATAAATAAAAGAAGTAGATACATAAAAGCATAGGACACAAACTGGGTCTGTTTCATTTTCTGTATATCTCTTAATAAAAATTTCAGGGATTTAAATTCCCATTCTCCTGCATTTTTGAATTCAGGTTGATATCCCTTTTCCATAACCACAATTGTTGCATGGTCCTTTGTATCCATCATTTCCTGCATCTTTTTATAAGGGAGCCAGAGCTGGCCCTGATCAACAGAAGGTACCGGGATATGCATAATATGGACTATCTGTATATCAGCTGCGTCAAAAGTGCCACTTTCATCCCGCCATCTTAAAGTAACAATATCATTCTTTTTTAATCGTGAGTTATCTGCCATTTGACTGCCAATTATTGCCGGTATAAAATCAGTTTTTGATTTTAATTTTGCCATTGGCATATCCAGAAAATTTTGCTCCGGATCCACTCCTTTGATGAGAACGTTTTTAATTCTGCCATGAGGATATAATGCGCCCTGGTTAATCAGAATAGGGTCAGCCCTATCTTTTTGTATTAATTTTTTTAATTTATCCGCAGGCTTAGCATGACTGTTTTTAATACTTAAAGGATCATAGGGATCATAATTTTTATGCCAGTATTGTCCTCCTCCATAGATGGTATTCTTCATATTATTGATTGTAGAATGATTCATCCCTTGAATAATACCATTTAATGCAATCATGGATATAAAAACAATAGAAAGGACAATTGCATTCAACCAGGTTCTTAAACCCGCACCGATTATATTTTTAAAAGCAAGCTTCAGGTTAATCATGGTTCCTCCTCTAAAAGAATTACTCATTCCTTCATAAAACTTTTGCCCTTTCTTTTATCAATATAAACCCGACATTTTTCTATATAGTTTCCTGCTAATTTTTTATAGATCCCTTCAATTTAAGGAAACAAATTATTTAATTTGAAAAATAATTTAACTTTTTATGATTAAATGTAAAGCTGCTATATTTTGTAGGTCATTTAGATAGACTAAGTTTAATTATTAAGTTAAAGAGAATAAAAAATGGAGTGATCTGATAAGTTACAAAAGAGAATAAAGTATAGAAAAGAATTTAAAGCTGAAGATGTCCGTTTAGTTCTGGATGATGACGTAACTATCAAACCGGTTGCTGAAGATCTGAGTGTTAATTACATACTCTTTGCAGATAGAAACGAGAATACCTGGAAAATGAGGCAAAAGGATTTCCAGGTAATGGTAATAAATATATTGAAGATGAAGAGCTTGAGAAATTGAAATCCTTTTTATATCAATATAATTAGCTTATAATCCTCTTAAGAAATTTATACTGGCACCGATATCCGCTCTCCAATCAAATCGGACTATACAGACTTCATAAAACAAATGAGACAGAATCACCACTACCGAATAACACTCAATATTGGGCTATTGAGTATTCGGGTTTTTTATAATTGGCTATTTGAGCCTGATAAGATCAGATCGACGCCTTTTGAGATTAGGTAATTAGCTACTCCTAAGAAAAAGCCCGGATACTTTAGTGATTCTGAAGTGAAGTAGATACAAGATACCCTTGATTATAAGAAAGTTAAGTATTACAAAATAGCTGAGGATTGGGACCAATATAGAGATGATATATTTATAAAAAGGTCAAGGCAGGGCCTGTAAATTTAGGACTCTATAATAAAAAAATGGAGATGAGCGTACTTTTCATTGTCTAAGGCATAACTCCCCCCTATGGAAATACTAGATATATATATCATGTTAAAGTGCTCGTTGGCCATAGATACAGATTATTTTGACCAATACAGCAAAGAAACATCCGGCAACCTCAAGTAAAAATGTAGAGGAGGGAAAAGATGCTATTCCCTCCTCAAAACTGGGCTAACCCTGTTCCGAGCTAAAAAGAAGATAAGGGGGTAACACGGCAAACCCGAAACAGGTGCAGGCATTTTTTGAAATGCCTTTAAGTGTAATAAATTTATATGATTTTTAAAAGATTGTTTTTGAAATATCCTGCCTAATATGTTTAAAAGAAGTAAGCCTATTAGAGTATAGAGCTTTTTTGAAGAGGTCAGTAGTCAAGCGGCAAGTTTTTATCCGGATTAATTTTATATATCCTGAATGTTTATAGAATTAATATTAAAAAGGTGAGATCCTACTAATAATACATAAAACATTATAAAAATCGCTAAAGAAATTATCATACCTGCCGATATTAATTTATGATAGATAATTGAGAACCGCATGACTGGTATGGCTAAATTGGTTATATATTTTATCCATACTCAACTATAATCATACAGCAAATGGAGATATTCTCCGGTTATGCAAGTTAAAAAAATATCACAGAAGACAATTTTACAGATTAGAGAAGTTATAAGACAATACCGCAATGGTGAACTAATCTCTTATGTACCTTTATCAGGAGCCATTGCTGTAATTCTTAAAAAGGAAATAAAAGAGAAGCGATTCCTGGAATTCGCCATTGAAAATCATACTCAGATATTAGACTTTATCAATAATAACTCAGATTATATTGCTATTAAAAAAAATGGTAATGGTGAAATCCATTTTGAGGCTGATGGTAAAAGGGTTGATGTATTTGGTGATTAGGATAATTATTCTGATCAATCCTTCTTTTTATTTTCTAAATATGTTTATTCTCTCCTATTCATAACTTTCCAAACAGCTCATTAGTTGGGCAGGTAGTTTTTAGGCTGTTTGGGAATTTAGGATATATGATTCCATTATACTATTTGAGAGCCCGGCTTTTATAATTATCTTTTGCTTATCTTAATCTCTGTTATTAGATTAAACACAAGTGATAATTCAAAAATATGGGATAGTGGAGTAAAACCCCTGATATTCAATGCCAGCAATATTTAATAGATAATAATGATATTAAGCATAAAAGGTGTTATTGATGAAGTTTAAAGATAAATTGAATTTGTACATAATTATCGTATTCATAACAGTATTTTACATTAATGTTTACCCTCAGGTCAATTGTGATCAAAAAAGGTATGTCCAAATCGGTACCCTGCAAAGCCGTTTTCATGCTTTGGGATCTGAAAGAGCATGGAATCATAGTTATTATGAAGGTCTTCAATGGCCAGCCGATTATTCAGAACAGGATAATGCGGTGATTAAACGCAGCTGGATTGCTGCCCGGGATTTCATTGATGAGGATAGTACTCACTGGGATTTCTGGGCTACCTATATGTCTAAAGACTTTTATGAGATATCAATATTCCCCATTGAAATTAAACAATCTGCCAGATTTGCAAGGCCTACAGTTACTGTTGATGGCCAGGCAATCAATAATCAGGAACAGATAGATGTTATTAACCCCGATCAAATAGCGGATCGGATCATTACAAATACAGTTAACACATCTTTAGGATTAACTCTAACTCGTCGTATTTATGTATTTAGCCATCCCGATCATGATGATTACTTTATCAAAAAATTCATCTTTAAAAATACTGGTAATACTGATTTTGATGGTGAAATAGAGTTATCAGACAGTTTGAAAGCTGTTCGAATTGGCTGGCAAAAAAGATATAGTGTCTGCCGGGAAGGTGCTAGAACAAGTGATAATACTCAGTCCTGGGGAGCACATAGCTGGGTTACAAAGCGAGGTGAAAACTACCCTGAATATTATAATGAGACCATACCCGATGATCAGACCATAGCAGATTGGATTCGCTGTGGATTTAGCTGGTTTGGTCAATCAAAAAATCTCGATTATGATAATATTGGTTCCCCTGACATTGATGGTTCCGGAAGATTAACCGCTCCTCAATTTGCAGGTCTTGCTGTCCTTCATGCGGATAAAAATGCTAATGACCACACAGATGATCCAAATCAACCCACAGCTCTTGGCTGGCATGCCGGTGATCATTACCCATCTCTAAATGATATGAGTCGATCAGACAGTAGTAATATGAGAAATTTATATCAAATGTTACAGGGTAATCCCTTTCCGGATAGTAGTATGGGGGGAACCAATCGTTTCTTTGAAGATAATACAGAATCGATTACTGATCAGGTTGATCCTTTTACAATTCACGGAGATATAGGCGGTACCAATGTCTGGATATGCTATGGCCCGTATGATCTTGCTCATGGTGATAGTATAGTTATAGTTGAAGCCGATGGCATAAATGGCTTAGATAGAGAGCAATGTTTAGAAATTGGTTCAGAATGGTTAGATGGTGCAGCTCCTTATACTTTACCCGATGGTTCTGCAACCAGTGACCGGAATCTTTATAAAAATTCATGGTTTTATACAGGCATTGACTCCCTGCTACTTACTTTTAGCCGAGCCAGGAGAAACTTTGATCTGGATTACAATATACCAAAACCACCACCTCCTCCTTCAACATTTGATGTAAGTTCCAGGGATGATTATATTCATCTGGAATGGAATAATAATGCTGAGGACTATGCTGCATTTGCCGGTTATAAACTATATCGCAGAGTTGCCGATCCTGATAGTACCTATAATCTGATCTTTGAATGCGGTAGTAATACTTATCATCCTCAAATTGTTAATGAGTTTAATGATACAACAACACTAAATGGAGTTGAATATTACTATTATATATCCAGTTATGATGATGGGAGCAGATCTAATGGCAAACCTTTACATAGTAATCGTTTCTGGACCCTAACTAAAAAACTAGTCGGTTTTACTTCAATAGAAAATAATAATTCTAAATTACCTGATAAGTTTGCTTTATATCAAAATTATCCGAATCCGTTTAATCCTGTGACAACAATCGAATATAGATTAGATAGAGAATCGGAAGTAAAAATATCAATTTATAATTTAAACGGTAAATTAATTGAAACAATTATAAATGATTATAAAACTGGTGGTCACCATAAAACAACATGGAATGCTTCAGATGTTGCATCCGGAGTATATTTCTACAAAATCCAAGCAGGCAACTTTACCGATGTAAAAAAATGTATCCTGATGAAGTGACCCATTTAATATAGTAGTAATTAAACATCATCTCCAACACAAATCCCTCTCCTCCACCACCTTACCCCATAGGGATACGGATTTCATCTAGATGGAAATACGGATGGGGATACGGAGCCGATCTCGACGAGGCTATTTATGGTTATTTGGGGTTATTTACGGAATTGAAGCCCTTTTTTCGGCAAAATAGCACTGATTTTGTAGTTTCAGGGCTATGATTCTTAATTGTAATC
>JAIPHI010000095.1 GCA_021735285.1 Fidelibacterota bacterium
GAAGAGAGGCTATTTCAAATAATTTTTCATGCTTTTCATCCTGAGTTACGGCTTCTTTAAGCTCCGGCTCCTGCTCTATGCTCTTTTCCAGACTTCCTGCTGAAATCAAATCAGTGATACGATCAACTTCGTCTAGAGGAACCTGTAAAACGCGGCCTACATCCCGGATCACACCTTTGGCTTTCATTTTACCAAAAGTAATAATATGACAGATACTTTCTTCACCATATTGCTGCCGCAAATAGTCTATGACCCGATCCCTTCTTCGATCACAAAAATCAATATCTATGTCCGGCATTGTTACACGTTCGGGGTTTAAAAATCTTTCAAAAATCAGATCAAAGCGCAGAGGATCCACATCAGTAATGCCAATCGCATAACAAACAATACTACCTGCTGCTGAACCCCGCCCCGGCCCCACCGGAATCTCCTGCTCCCTGGCATAGTTCACAAAATCCTGGACAATTAAAAAATATCCGGCAAACCCCATATCTTCAATTACACCTAATTCATGTTCAACTCTGGCTTTAATTTCTTCAGTTATTTCATCATAGCGTTGCTCGATCCCTTGCCAGGTCAAATTTTCCAGATATTCATCGGGATTTTCAGTGCCTGCCTCTTCAGGAATCGGAAATTCCGGTAAATGGTATTCATCAAACTCAAATTCCAGATTACACTGCTCCGCAATTTTAATACTATTTTTCAGAACCTCAGGATCATCAGGAAAGAGCTCTTTCATTTCTTCTTGAGTCCGAATCCAATAGCGCGGGGGCTCATATTTTATCCTATCCGGATCATTTATATCTTTTGCCATACCAATACAAAGGTGAGCATCGTGAGCTTCCCAATGCTCTTTTTTAGCATAATGACTGTCATTAGTGGCTACTCTTGGCAAGCCTGTCTCCTCAGCCATTCTTTTGGCAAATTCTCGCCATCTGTTCTCATCTTCAAGTTCATGGTTTTGGACTTCAAGATAGAATCTATCAGGAAAAATATCCGCATACTCAAGGGCTACTTTTTTACCTCTTGCATAACCTTTATGAAGGGTTTTATATTGCACTTCTCCATGAATGCAGGCCGAAAGTGCAATAATTCCTTGATTGTATTTTCTTAATAATTTTTTATCTACGCGGGGTTTGTAGTAGAAGCCTTCAGTATAGCCAAAACTTGTTAATTTGACTATATTTTGATAGCCCTCCATATTTTTTGCTAAAACTACAAGATGGTAGTTGCCCTGCCCTTTTTGTTTGGGGTCTTTTTTCTTTTTAAAACGATCCTCAGCAACATACAGTTCACAACCGATAATAGGTTTAATGTCATATTTTTGGGCTACATTATAGAATCGAATGGCACTGAATAGGTTTCCGTGCTCGGTCAGAGCAATAGCCGGCATGTCAAGCTCTTTGGCTCTTTTTACCACCTGTTCAACACTCTGAGCACCATCCAATAGACTAAAATCCGAGTGATTATGTAAATGTATAAAATCTGACATATTAGAATCTTCCTAAAAATACCGCTAATAATCCAAAGAATACATCATATTTTAATATTGCTGAGAGTTTTGCGCAATTTTTTTTTGAAATATCCTGCAATAAATTTATAAATGAATATAGAAGTGGAATTTCAACAAAAATTAAAACTGTCCATAAATAATAATGACTATAAATATCCAAAACATATGGAATCGGAATACCTATAAAAATAAACATAATTCCTAAAATAGCAAAGTATCTGGCAGTTTGTTTTCCGTATTTGGTAGATAAAGTGTTAATACTTTGTTTTCTATCTCCAGCCACATCTTCCATATCTTTAATAATTTCTCTTACAAAATTGAATCCAAAGGCTAACAAAGCAGGGACAACCCCGGTTCTAATTTGGCCAAATACCGCTGTAGTAAATATAAACGCCGCTCCCAAAATAATTGAAACTGTTAGATTGCCAAGGATCACTATATTTTTTAATATCGGAGTATAAATAATCAACAGCAACAAGGACATGATAGCAATAATTCCCGAATATAAGTTAAAAATCGGAATTAAAGCCAAAAGGCCCAAAGAAAACATTATAATGGCAAAACACAAGGCTCCCTTTTTACTGATACGGCCGGATGGTATAACTCGCCGGGGTTTGTTGATCAAGTCTGTTTCATAATCAAAATAGTCATTAATTGCATTGCCACCGGCAGTAAAAGCCAGGACAGTTAGCATAGCAAACCTAAGCTCTAAAATTGATCCCCCACCAACCAGCCAATAGCCAACTAAAATTGCCAGAGCAGCCTGCAATAAATTTAAAGGACGAGATAACTCCACAAAACTCTTAAATTTTGCAATCATGCTTTTCCTTATCCAGCCTTTTAATTTATCAAAAGTCCACGACTCTGTCCCAAATAATCTTTTATAATTTCGATTGTTGAAAATTTATTTTCAAATATATTTTTAACTGCTTTTTCTTGATATGTGCCCCCGATTTCAAGTGCCAGCATAGCTTCATCTTTTAATATCTGCGATGCTATTTCATTAATCCGCTTATAATATATTAGAGGATCGGATTCTGGTTTGAGAGCATATTCCGGTTCATGATCTTTGATATGAGGCGGAAGTTCTTCATATTTTTCTTCACTAATATAAGGTGGATTTGAAACGATAATATCAAATTTTTCATCAGGATAGTCATTAAGGATATCCATTGCCTTAAAATCGATCCTGTCTTGAACTTGATGCATTCTGCTATTTTGCTTTGCCCTTTTCAAAGCATCTTGACTAATATCGATTCCAACGCCTGTAGCATTCCCTAATTCATGCATCAGAGTAATAATAATATTCCCACTTCCTGTTCCAATATCTAAAATCTTTAAATCCTTATTATCCGAAAGTTCCTTCACCAGATTTTCTACTATTAATTCCGTTTCCGGTCTTGGAATTAAAACACTGGGATCAACATTAAATCTTAATCCATAAAATTCAGTATAACCTAATACATATTGAATTGGTTTGCCACTGGCTCTTTGTTTCAGATATTTTCTGATTTTACTTAATTCCGCATTCGAGAGGGGCTTTTCATGATCTAAATAGAGATCCATTCTTGAGCAATCCAGGACTTCCCTTAATATCCATTCAACTTCAATCTGAGGAGATTCAGCTCCTTTATTTTTCAGATATTCTTTAGCCCAATTGAGGACATCTATAATTCGCCAATTTTGTTTTTTTTCGACCATTTTATAAAAACATTTTGCTAATTTTGCAATCCAGCGGATTCCAATAGTTCTTTATTATGTTCAATCTGGAGGGGTTCAATTAGCTGATCCAAGGCGCCTTCCATGATCTGATCCAGCTTATAGAGAGTTAATTCAATTCTATGATCGGAGACTCTTCCCTGGGGAAAATTATAAGTTCTAATCTTAGCGCTCCGGTCACCGGTGCCTACCATTTTTTTCCTCTTGGCATCTATCTTTTTTTGTTGTTCCTCTTTCTTCTTGGCCAGCAAACGACTCCTGAGAATTTTCATAGCCCGGTCTTTATTCTTATGCTGTGATTTTTCATCCTGGCAGGAAACAGTCAGTCCTGTAGGCTTGTGCACTATCCTTATGGCTGTATCAGCTTTATTTACATGTTGTCCCCCCGGACCGCTGGCTCGAAAAGTGTCTATTTTGAGATCATTTTTATTAATATTAATATCCACTTCCTTGGCTTCGGGTAAGACTGCTACTGTGGCTGCCGAGGTATGGATCCGGCCGGATGTCTCCGTCTCCGGAACTCGCTGAACTCTATGCACTCCGGATTCAAATTTTAGAGTTCCATAGGAACCTTTGCCTTTCACTAAAAATACAATCTCTTTGAAGCCCCCTAAACCAATTTCACTACTGGACATTTCTTCTATTTCCCAACCTTTATTTTCCACATATCTACTATACATGCGATAAAGATCAGCAGCAAAAAGACTGGCTTCATCTCCTCCTGTTCCGGCTCTAATTTCCATCATAGCATTATTATTATCGCTGGGGTCTTTGGGGATCAGCATGTATTTAATTTCTTCTTCTAACTCTTCCCGTTCTTGAATCAGATCATCGAGTTCACTTTTTACCAGTTCCTTGAGTTCATCATCCGAACCCTGCAAAACTTCCTTATCTTCCGCAATCTGCTCATCAATCTCAATATACTTCTTGCCTTTTTCCACAATCGGTTCAAGTTTACTATGTTCCTGCGAGTATTTCTTAAGTTTATCAGGATTATTTATAACTTCCTGTTGAGTTAATTTATTGGACACTTTTTCAAATTTTTTTATAACTTCTTCAATTTTATCTCTCATTGTTTTTTACCTGTATAGCTTAAAATTAATCCAGAGCCTCGGCTTGATATTTCTGCCCCTTGTATTTTTCATAATTATCGCCAAAAGCAACTTTTAATGCTTCAATAGCAGTCTCCAATTGTTCATCTGAAGGTGGTTTGGTTGTAATTTTTTGTAGCCAGAGGCCGGGTTTTATTAATATTCTAGTAATCAAATTATCGGAATGTCTCGATGACAATTTTAATAGTTCATAGGAGACTCCGGCTACCAGAGGAACACTCACAAGATGATAGATGATCCTTGTGAGCAATCCTATAGATCCAAAGCTCATAATTATTATTGTATCTATTATTGAGTAAAGCAGAATCGAAATCAATAATACTATAAATATAAAACTGGTACCACACCTGGGATGCTGAGTTGTAAATTTGCGGGAGTTTTCAACGGTCAGATCCTCACCTGATTCAAATGTATAGACAACTTTATGTTCCGCACCATGATATTGAAATAAACGTCTGACATCTTTCATCAATGATATTAACCATAAATATACCAAAAAGAAGAGTATCCTTTGAGAGCCAGCAACTAAATTAAAAAGCAATGCTTCTTTCTCAAAATTGAATACCCTGGTGGTAATGAATAGTGGTAAAACCACAAACAAACCGATTGCCAGTAAAAATGCAAAGGCCGTTGTTAAAAAAGTCCAAATCGGATTTTCCTCACTGACTTCCTCCTCCTCATCTTCAATAGCTTTGTCAGCTGACCACTGAAGAGTAGAAAAACCAATTTTCATTGATTCAAACAGGGACACCGCCCCTCTAAGAATAATCTTCTTTAAAATCGGATATTTATCAGCTATAGATTTATTTTTCTTTCTAAAGCTGTCTATTTCCCCATTTTTTCTTCTGACTGCCGTAGCGTAATAACCTGGAACACGCATCATCACACCTTCAATAACTGCCTGACCACCGACAAGAATTTTTTTACTCATCGTTTACCTTTTTAGCCAAATTAAATAAAAAAATAGCGCCTTTGATCTCAAAGACGCTATAATTTTTGGATTCCTATTTAACTATTTTTTATCTTTATTCTTTTTCTTATTCCGGTCTTTTTTATAGGATCCATATTTACGCTTAAACTTTTCGATTCTACCTTCAGAATCAAGAACTCGCTGCTGTCCTGTATAGAACGGATGGCATGCCGAGCACGTTTCAACCTTCATTTCCTTACCATAAGTTGACCTTGTTGTAAAAGTGTTACCACAAGAACAGGTAACTTTGCATTTTACATATTCAGGATGAATATCTTTTTTCATATCTTTCCTCATTCGCTTAATCTGAAAAAAAGCAGGCTAATTTAACTACACTTTCAGCGTAAAAGCAAGCTCCAAATTTAATTAACCCTTATCATATTCTATTTTTTCAGTGCTTTCTGCGGACGAAGAATTTAATTGATCATTTTTTTTGCTAATTGCACACCACTGCAGCGTAAAATACATTAATATGATTAAAATAACTGCAACTATAATTTTTTTCATATAGAACTTCCCCCTTTAATGGTTTTTAATACAACAAAGCCAAAAACAGTAATGCGCATCAATTCCCCTTTAAATAGATGCGCAAGTTAAATTTTTAAGTATTAAATATTTATTTTATTTGGTAAGTAACAATTAGTTGCTTTTTATACCTCTTTTTAGACAATACGCTAAATTTTAATATATTAATTCCAATATCTCAAGTATTTTTTTAAAATTTTAAGATAATTTTGATTTAGTTTGTAAAAAATATTAATTTTGGGGCATGAAAATATTAGTATTACATGGCCCTAATACAAATTTAATAGGTAAATATTCAAATAATAATTTAACTCTCGGTAAAATCAATAAAGCCTTGCGAGTCCAAGCCAAAAATTTGAATCAGGAATTAGCGATCTTTCATTTTTTAGAAGAGGGCAAATTTATTCGCCAAATTCAACGCCGCAGAAAAAGTATTGATGGCATTCTTTTTAATCCTGGCGCTCTGGCTAAATCCTGCTATATAATAAGAGAGATCATTGAAATTATCGATAAACCTCTGATTGAAATTCATATAGAAGACCTTCCCGGATCAAAAAATAATTATAAAAAGTCCGTCCTAAAACCAACTGCAACTAACCGTTTCTATGGAAGTCCTATTCCCACTTATGTGAAAGGGCTTAAGGAAATGAATAAATTTTATTCAACCAATTCGAACCAATAGAGAGAGGTATGTTATGTTACAAAATAAATTTGTCAAAATGGGATTGATTTTTGCCCTATTGTCAATTTTTGCTTTAGGTTATCCCGGTAAAATTTTAGAGGAGTTTGATCTAGAATATTCTTGTCCTACGGGACTCACATCGGACGGTACAAACATCTGGCTGGCTGATAGAAAAGCCGACGAAATAGTTTGTTTATCAAGAAAAACCGGAAAAAAGATCAACTCAATTCCGTCCCCGTCTTACTGGCCGATGGGCTTAGCCTGGGATGGTAATAATCTTTGGAATACAGACGAAAAAACGAAGTTGATCTACAAAATCGACCCTCAAACAGGTACAATTTTAAAAAACCTTAATTATCCTGGAAAATCGCCAAGAGATATTACCTGGGATGGAGAGTATTTGTGGGTGGCTGATAATCAACAAAATAAAATTTATCAATTAAGTACTACCGATGGGACAACCATAAAATCTGTACCTGCCCCTTCCAATGATATACGAGGTTTAGCCTATGATGGCGAATATCTATGGTGCAGCGATAGAATGCAAGATGAAATATACATGTTATCCCCGGAATCCGGTGCAGTGATCATAATAACCAAAGCTCCGGGTCCATTTACAAGAGGAGTAACTTTTGCTGACGATTTTATCTGGGCTGTTGACTATCAAAATGACAAACTTTATAAATTAGTCCATAAGGATTCTGAAAAATTGCACAAAAGTGAAAAACGAAGTGCTAAAATTCGTTACACACACCAGGTAAAAAATTTTGGGCCTGGAAAAATTAAAACACTGGATGTTCATATTGCAGTTCCCAAAAATCGCAATAGCCAAAATATTGAAAACATTCAGTATAACCCAAAGCCTAATTTTGTAAATGACAGATGGGGACAAAAAACTGCTCATTATCATCTTAAAAATATTAAACCCGGCAAAACTATAAACTGTGTCATGACTACCACAGCCAAAATATTTGCCATTCGACATTATTTATTTCCTGAAGAAGCCGGAAGCTTAGATGATATTCCTCAAAAGATTACTGATCTATACCTGGAGAACAATGAAAAGTATCAAATTAAACACCCATTTATACAAAAAGAAGTAAATAAGATAGTAGGCGATGAACAAAACACATATTGGGTAGCCAGAAAAATTTTCAACTATCTAATTGATAATTTGTATTATGAACGAGTTGGCGGATGGAATACGGCTCCTACAGTATTAGAAAGAGGCAATGGTTCCTGTTCAGAATATACATTTGCATTTATTTCTATGTGTAGAGCAGCCGGTCTTCCGGCTCGCTATGTTGGTTCAGCAGTTGTAAGAGGCGATGATAGCTGTATAGATGATGTATTTCATAGATGGGCCGAGGTCTATTTTCCTGGCTATGGATGGGTTCCTGTAGATCCTAGTGGTGGAGACCGACAGACACCAAGAGAACAGGCTGATAGTTTTGGTTCGCTCAGCAATCGTTTTTTAATTACCACTGAGAGTGGCGGTGGTTCGAAAACTATGCAATGGACTTACAATTCTAATCAATTTTATACAACGGAACCAAAAACCAAGGTATATTCAGAACATATAGCAGAATGGGAACCAATCAGGTAAAGTTATCATAAATAATTTGGTTTAACACCTTATTTTTATTAACTTCTCACCCTTTTTGTGATTGGGAACTTTATGAATTCAGCTTCATATATATGTCGAAATAGGAACAAAAGATGAACTTATTTAAAAAATTTTTAAGGTTTTAATAAAAAAAATTTGACATTATCAAAACCATTTAATAGTTACTACTAGGAAGTTTAAAAAAAATCAAAGGTAAATATGGCTAAAAAAGGAAAAAGATCAGACGCAAATAGAGCATTAGGTGCGTATTTAGATGAAATTTCCAAGTATGAACCACTCGAACCAGAAAAAGAAATTGAATTGGCACAACGGATAAAGAAAGGTGATCCGATTGCCAAACAAAAATTGACTGAAGCCAATCTGAGATTTGTAGTAAGTGTAGCAAAAGAGTATCAGGGTAATGGATTGCCCCTAACCGATCTGATTAATGAGGGCAATGTAGGCCTCATCAAAGCAGCGGAAAGATTCGATGAGACCAGAGGTTTCAAATTCATTTCTTATGCTGTCTGGTGGATAAGACAATCCATACTACAGGCTTTAGCAGAACATTCAAGAATTGTACGGCTGCCCCTCAATCGTGTTGGTACAATTAAAAAAATTACCAAAGAAGCAGAGCGCCAGGAAAAACAGAATGAACGTTCTCCCCGCCAGGATGAAATAGCAGAAGGGCTTGATATGGATGACAGTGATGTTGCCAATTCCATAAAAATGTCTCGCAGACATCATTCACTCGACATGCCTTTTCAGGAAGGTGAATCCAACTCTCTCTCCGATGTTATCAAAAATCCTAAAGCACCTTCCCCAGATGAAGGCTTAATGTCTGAATCACTCAAACGTGATATTGAAAATGCACTGGGCTCACTCAAAGAAAAAGAACGTACTGTCTTGAAAATGTATTTTGGAATTGGATGTGAATACCCCAAGACTCTGAATGAAATAGGCGAAGAATTTGACCTCACTCGAGAAAGAATCAGGCAAATAAAAGATAAAGCAATTCGAAGATTAAGACACAAAACCCGAAGTGACAAACTGAGAAGATATCTCGGCTAATAGATAGTGCAATAGAATTTTTTTAGGAAGGCTCTCTTAAATGGAGAGCCTTCTTCAGTTTTATGAATAGATGGTTAGTAATTAATTTAAATCCTTTCCTTATTCCTCAAATTTCTTAACGAAATAGTATATCTACCCGTAAATTTCTAATTTTACTATTAAAATAATTACATGGAAAAATGATCAAAACCCCTTAATTTTTGTATTAAAAATTGAGGTAAAAAATGAAGAGAGCTGTCTTTTTAAGCTTATTGTTATTCTTATTTTTAGGTTGCTCCAATTCATCAAAATTAACAGTCGGTACTTTAAATATCAGGAATTCCAATGCCAATGATGGAAACAATAATTGGTCTAATCGTCAGGATCTAGTTGTCAACTTTATCAAGCAGAACAAAATCTCCATTATAGGTCTCCAGGAAGTTTTGCCTGATCAATACAGTTATCTAAGAAATAATTTAACTGATTACGAAGCGATTGGACCTGGTAGAGTCGATGGTCAAAATAAAGGGGAAGCTAATCCGATCTTTTTTAATAAAGAACGGTTCCTATTAAAATCACACTCTATATTTTGGCTCTCAAAAACACCCCAAAAGCCGGGCAGCAAAGCCTGGAATTCAGCGTGTCCTAGAATCGTTACCTGGGTTCAACTATCAGATAAGCAAACAAATCGTGACTTTTTTATATTTAACACTCATTTTGATCACTATAGCCAAGAAGCGCGTGAAAATAGCGCATTACTATTATTAAGTCAGATTAGTGATATTACCAAACGGGCGCCTTTTATTTTAGTAGGAGATTTCAATTGTAGTTTACAATCCAAAACATTTAAAACTTTAACAACTAAGTGGAACCAGAAACCGGTTTTGAATCCGGTTATCACCAAACCGACAAGGGGTTTCAAAGGTGTCTCTTATACCTATAACGATTTTGGTAATGTAGAAAA
This sequence comes from Fidelibacterota bacterium, assembly GCA_021735285.1. Classification (GTDB taxonomy): domain Bacteria; phylum Fidelibacterota; class UBA2242; order UBA2242; family JAFGTP01; genus JAIPHI01. The sequence goes on from JAIPHI010000095.1 coordinate 10,142, forward strand.
TCACCAAATAATAGACCATATATTTATATCTTCGAATCTCAAGGAGAACAAAGCTCGCATACATAAAATTAAAAATCAAAATATTTATATTTCGGACCATTATCCGGTGACTACTAACATAAAGTTCACTACACAAAAAAATAATTATCCAATTTCTGCCAATAAGCTTTCTCTTCCTTTATTCCCTCCCTATTTAAAAAATATGAACAATATATTTACAAATAAAACTAAAGTTGAAATTTCATGTTTTTCCAAGAATGCTAAAATCCACTATACTTTAGACCAAAGTGAGCCCACCCTAGACTCCCCTCAATATAATGAACCTATAGTATTAACCAAATCGTGTGAGTTAAAAGCTAGGTCCTTTCAGGGTAACCAAAGTTCTGATCAAATAATGCATCAAAAGTTTTATAAATCAATCCTAGATACAAGCATAAATTTAGACGAAATCATTTTAAACAACCCTATTAATCCTGAATATTACGGAGATGGTATTAATACTTTAATTGATAAAGAGCGCGGGTCAATCCATAATCCCGAACATGGATGGATTGGATTCCAGCGCAATGATATTGATATTGTGCTGGATTTTGGTAAAAAAATTGTTATAAATAGATTTGCTTTAGGCTTTTTCGTTAATCCGCAATCCAGAATCTTTAAGCCTGAGAAGGTCATAATCCTTTGCAGTAATAACTCTTTAAGATAT
>JAIPHI010000096.1 GCA_021735285.1 Fidelibacterota bacterium
ATATTGTCCCGGCCGGAGATGGATGGGATACTGATCCTTATGAAGTGGTAGAAAAAGAGGGGTTTTTATACGGAAGGGGAACTCTCGATAACAAAGGTCCCTTAGCTTCCATTCTAATTGCGGGAAAAATAATCAAGGAGCTAAAACTTGATCAAAATATCGAAGGTGAACTCCTGTTAGCTGCTCTCTCTGATGAAGAGGCTGAAGACCCTGACGGTATCGATTACGGTATAGGTTATTTAATGGAGGAGAACTTGATTGATCCTGATTGGGCGATCATTCCCGATATTGGTGAAAACATGAAAAACATTGATATTGCCGAAAAAGGACGCACAGTTATCAAGGTTATTGCTCAAGGTAAACAGGCTCATGGCTCTACGCCTGAAAAAGGCATTAATGCGATTTATATGATGGCCAAGCTGATTTCTCAGATTGAATCTTTAGAACTTGATTATAAAGTCCATGAAGTGCTAGGAGAACCCACTGTGAATTTAGGTGAAGTACAGGGTGGAGCCGCACCTAATATTGTACCGGGGAAATGTGAGATTATGTTAGATATTCGTACAGTCCCCGGTATGACACAAAACAGAATTTTAGAAAAGTTAAACACTTGTGCTGAAAATATACCAAATGGTAATTTTGATATTGAATTTATCTCCTGGAATCAGCCCCATAGTATCGACCCGGATAATGAATTGGTCCATGCTATCCAAAAATATTCTCAAGACATGCTGGGTTTTAAACCAAACACACTTGGATTCGGAGGCGGGACCTATGCCAAAACACTCAATTTGAATGGTGTAATTTCTGTTGGCTGGGGGCCTGGTGATGATGAAGCTTTTCATGTTGCCAATGAATATGTGGAAATTAAACAACTAATTGATTTTGCTATGATGACCTGCTTAATTGCCCTGGATCTTTTGAAAGAATGATAAGTTTAACAATCTTGTAAAATATACAGATTAAAATCGGTGCCCAAAGGAAAAGTAAACGATAGATTTTTGGGAAAGATTAAATCCGTAATCAAAAGATAGTGGCCCAAGAGGAGTCGGAATAGATACTCCAAGGCGGGCACCAGCCCGTAACTCACTCCAATCCACTTCTTCGAAATCAGGCCAAATGTTACCACCTATTATTTTACTTCGTAAATAAAAATTATTCAATAATGGATATCTTACTACAAGACCTGCTGTTAGAAAGGTCTTGCCCCATAATTCATCCTTACGATAGCCCGGAAATGAATTCACACCTCCCAGACGAAACTGCTCAAAATAGGACATGGCCCTGTTCATAAATCCACCATTAAAATGGGTGGAGAGTATGACCCCGTTATTAATATGTTGATAATCCGTAGTCTCAAAATATAATTTCGCATAAGAGCGAAGAGGATCCAGGTTGTTTTTGAGAGAATGTTCATAGCTTACCCGGGTTAATTTACCTTTTGTAGGCCAATCTCTAACATCCCGATTGTCAACAAATAATTTGCCTGATATTCTGGCAGCGTTATACTGTTTTTGATTAATAAAATCGATTCTGGGATTGTTTTCTACATTCACATCTTCAAGTATGATCCCAATCGAGGTCATGGCCCCCCGTTTAATATTTAAGCCAAAATTGAAATCCAGCCCTCTTTTCCAGTACTGAGCAGTCGCTGTTTGTTGATAAAATGGAATATATTCCCGCAATAGATAAGCTGATATATAATTTGTAAAATTGGTTGTGAATATTCGGGGGACGTTAATATCCCAGGCTAATTTTTGATATCTTTCACTGGTAATTATATATAATTGGTTGTTGATACTGGACTCTAATAAGTTTCTATATTCAATGGACAAAAAAGCTGTGGCATCTAGTTCACTGTCATAAAAAGCACCAAAAGATATTCTGCTTTTGGGACGCATGTTGACTTCATAGACTAGTTCTGTGGTATCTCCTCTTCTATTGAGGTTGAGTGAAACTGCTTTAAATAAGTTAGTACTATATAGATTGCCAACACTTGCTCTAGCTTTTTTTAAGTTCCAGGTTTGATTTTTTCGGAGTTGACTTTCACGTTTGATGATATAATTTTTAATATTACCATGCTTAATATATTTAATTTTGTCAATTTGTGTAGAATCGAGCATGGTTTTAGCTTTTTTAAACCACCTCTGACGGCTGCCCTTTATATCTGTATTTTTTGCTTTTATCCGCTCAAGATGTTTTTTTGTTTCCTGATAAGCAGCCTTAATAAGGGTGTCTATTTGTGAAAAATCTGTGGATGAAATATTCCCAATTTTTGGTCTGATATAGACATCAGAGAAATGCAGATTGCGGGTATCAGATAGATATGCAAGGGTATTAATCGTCTGCTCGAAATAACGGGAAGTGGTAGCATCTTTATGCAAGTCAGCTTTTCTACTCGTTAAGTCAGAGGTAATAATAAAGTCAGCGCCCATATTATAAGCGACATCGCAGGGAACATTATTGGTCAAACCACCGTCAACCAGATTCATACTATCTTCCTCAACTGGGGCGAAAAGAAAAGGCATGGCCGAACTAGCAGCTAACAAACGAGCAAGGTTGCCTTCCTGAAAAACAACGGATTGCCCGGATTTTATATCTGTTGCTAAAATTCGTAAAGGTATTGCTAAACTGTCGAACTTTCCATTGGATCGATACTGGGCGGCAATTGTCAATGGCATTAGCTCATCTTGAATCGTCTGGGTTGTGAATAAATATTGGGGAAAGTTAAGTTCCAAATTTTGGTCTATATCCATACGCATTAAGGCCGGAAAATCCGCCAACTTTTCTGAGGCTAATTCTATGCCTTTGTAGTTTTGATTGGACAAGATAGAATTAAAGTCGATCTGATGTACTTTGTTTTCAATTTGGTCGATTGGAATACCACTGGCATAGAGGCCGCCAATTATGGCTCCCATACTGGTGCCTACAATTAAGTCGGGTTCAAAATCAGCTTCCTCCAGAGCCTTTAAAACACCGATATGTCCAAATCCGCGCGCGCCTCCTCCACTTAAGACCAATGCAGTCTTGATTGGTTTACAATGAGCTTTCTGTCCTCCAATTAAAGAAATTAAAGCAAGCAATATAATCAGCAATCTTAAGTATTTTTTATTAAAAATATCCAAAGCCTGTTCTTTTATTTCCTGTTTTTACCTTTTAAATTTATCACTGGATAATTTATTATATTGAATTGATTTTTATAAGGATAAAATATGGGGAAAATATATAAGAAGATCAAAACATCTATCAGAAATAGATTACTAACCGGGATTTTGACTTTGATACCGGTCGTTATAACTATTTATGTGGTAAGAGTCTTTGTGACTGGTTTTAATGGCATTGTTTCGCCTGTTATCAATCCTTTTATTCGTCAGATTATTGGCACTGAGATTCCTGGTTTGGCTCTAATTGTTGCAATAATATTAATTTATTTACTGGGATTATTTACCACAAATTATATTGGGCGTAAATTGATAGCAAAACTTGAACAGTGGCTGAATTATATTCCTTTAGTAAGGACGGTTTACGGCACAGTGAAGAAGATTGTTTCGACGTTCTCTTTTTCCAGTGAGGATTTTGAAAAAGTGGTGTTTTTTGAACATCCTAGAAAAGGTGTGTGGAGCATGGAGTTTGTTACCGGAGAAACTAAAGGCTCAGATGGGACAATGTACTATAATATTTTTTTACCAACTACACCAAATCCCACTTCGGGATGGATGGTATTTATCCCAAAAGCTGATGTAATACCCGCCAATATGAATGTAGAAGAGGGACTTAAGACATTGATTTCTGCTGGTTCAATGGGTCCTGAAAGCAAGCCCATTAAGAATAGTTAATAATAGTTTTTTAGAATTGGAGTAAATTTTGGTCAACCCACAAAAATCATCCAAAGAGAAAGAATATAATCGGAAAAAAATTATTGTTTCGATCATGGAAATGGTCGTGGGACTTTTATTTCTGCTTTTGGTTGTTCTCACTGGGTTCTCTACTATTCTGGAAAATTGGATCAGATCATATTTAAATAATTCTTATCTGGTTCTTGTAGCCTTTACAGCGATTATTGGATTAATGGATATGATCATCATGTTTCCTTTATCATGGTATTCCGGATATCATCTGGAGCATAAATTTGAACTAAGTAACCAGAGCTTTGGTCAATGGCTATGGGAAAAGACGAAAGGTATGTTTGTTTCTATACCAATTGGTGTAATACTATTGCTTATTTTTTATTATCTGCTTAGAAATTATGAAACCTATTGGTGGGTTATTATGGGGACAGTTATGCTGCTTTTTTCAGTAATTTTGGCTCGCCTGGCTCCCGTTTTAATTTTCCCGCTGTTTTATGATTTTGAAAAGTTAGAAAATGAAGAATTAGCACAAAAAGTGAAGACAATGTGTGAGAAAGTAGGTATGGATTTAAAGGGAGTCTTTCAATTTAATCTTAGTAAAAATACTAAAAAAGGTAATGCAGCTTTCACAGGCTTGGGAAAAAGTCGGCGGGTAATTCTGGGGGATACTATGCTTGAGAAATTGGAAGAGGAAGAGATTCTTTCGGTACTCGCCCATGAATTAGGACATTATAAGTTAAAACACCTTTGGAAAGGAATGACATTTAGCATAGTGACAACCTACACTGGTTTGTTTCTAGTTTCATTGCTTTACAACCAATTCTATCCTCTGATCGGCGAGTATCAATATACAATTGCTGCTTTGCCTCTGATGGCAATTATCCTCTCTCTTTATAGCTTTATAACCTCTCCAATTAGTAATGCCTATTCTCGTAAAAATGAAAGAGAGGCTGACGATTTTGCTGTTGAATTGACCGGCAATAAACAGGCTTTTATCTCCGGATTGGAAAAATTATCAAAGCAAAATCTTTCCGATCCCGATCCTCATCCCGTAGCTGTCTTCTTTTATTATAGTCACCCTCCAATTAAGAAAAGATTAGCACGTCTGGAAAATAAATAAGAAGTTAGCCTTGAAAAAAACTCAGAAACTTGCCTATCTATATACAGCACTAGCTATTTTATTTTGGTCCACAGTAGCGTCTGCTTTTAAACTCAGTCTAAGAAAAATATCGCCTTTTCAACTTGTTTTTTATGCTTCTCTAACCTCGTCTATAGTTTTATTTATAATTTTAGTGGTGCAGGGTAAATTTAAGCACATATTAAAGATTAAAAAAAAGCATCTTCTTGCCTCCGGTTCATTAGGCCTGATCAATCCTTTTATCTATTATTTGATTCTTTTCTATGCTTATGATCGTCTTCCGGCTCAGATTGCTCAGCCGCTGAATTGCACCTGGGCTGTGTTAATCGTAATCCTCTCTGTTCCGCTTTTAAATCAAAAGCTCAGGATAAAGAATCTAGCAGCTATTTTGGTAAGCTTTGCTGGTGTGGTTGTTGTTACCAGCCGGGGCAATCTGGCTGAATTTGTTAACGCTGATATATTGGGCGTGACCCTGGCTCTCTCCAGTGCTATCCTCTGGGCTCTTTACTGGATATTAAATGTTAAAGATCAACGCGAACAGGCCCCCAAGCTTTTTCTCAATTATACTTTTGGTACTCTTTATTTATTTTTCCTCTCTTTTACGTCTTATTTTGATCTCAAAATATCATTTAATAATCTTGTTGGGCCGCTCTATGTAGGTTTTTTTGAAATGGGCTTGACTTCCTTTGTATGGCTAAAGGCATTGCAACTCTCCGAATCGACTGCAAAAATATCAAACTATATCTATTTATTTCCATTTATTTCCCTGATTTTTATTCATTATATTGTAGGCGAAACTATTTTATTAACTTCATTTATAGGTTTACTTATAATCGTAGCCGGCATTTTCTTGCAGGAAAAATTCACTAAAGCACAGGTTAAAGTCGATTGATGCATAAAAATATTGTATTAAAGTTATAATTTCTTTAAAATGGGCTGTTATGAGTGATGCTAAGAAAATAATATTGATTGGAGATCGGGTCCTGATCGATCCTAATCCGGCAGAAAGACAGACATCGGCCGGTCTTTATTTACCGCCTAATGTAACTGAAAAAGAGAAGGTTCAGACTGGTTATGTAGTGCAAACCGGCCCCGGTTATCAAATTCCTCATTCCAGTATAGAAGAAAAACCGCCCTGGGAACAGGAAAATCATGAAGTCAGCTCACCTCAATACCTGCCTTTACAGGCTGAAGAAGGGGACTATGCTGTATTTTTGAAGAAAGCTGCTATTGATGTGCGCGTGGATGACAAAGATCTATTAATTGTACCCCACTCTGCCCTTCTTCTCCTTCAGCGGGATACTCTCATTGAGGAAGATTAGCGCTTCATAAAAGTCGTCCTATTTATTGTTCTATAATTCCGGCAGGTTTAAATTGCATCCAATTTGTTTCGATTATTAAAGTATCTTATTACCTTGATAATATACGACAAGATTAGATTCCTAATTAAATTATAATATACCTAGCAAGCGTTTATTTATCTCCAGACCTGTTTCTATGATATCATCATCCGGTAAAAAATAGGGAGTATGCAGACCTGCTACATTGTCTCCTGTTCTGCTTCCCAACCAGATCATTAAGGATGGATATAAAGCAGAAAAATACCCAAAATCCTCAGCTGTCATTTTCATATCGCAGTGAATGAATGAAAAATCCCGGATTAAGGCGTATTTGGCTTTGTTAAAAAGATATGGGGAATTATACACTTCTTTATATTGGGCACCTTTTTGAAGAGTATAATCTACTCCTCTTTTAGATTTAATCTGTTCCAGGACATCTTTTATCCTCTTAAAATAGTCGTTTGCTCTATCCATAGATAGTGTGCGGAGCGTACCTTTTAAATTCGCTGTCTCAGGGATAATATTTCTGGCCGTACCGGAGTGTGCTTCTCCGAAACCAAGGAGAACTTTTTCCGAACTTTTTTCAATTAATTTCTCAGTTTGGTGGAGAAAGTGAGATAATGCTGTCAATGCATTCCTGCCCTGATCTGCATTTGCTATATGGGAGGCCTTACCCTCGAATTCAACATCCAGCTCCAGACTGGAAGCAAACAGAATATTGGGGCGACAGGCTATAGTTCCGGCGGAATATTCATCATTAATATGGAGAGCATAGGCCGCCTTAATATCATATTCATCTAATATTTTGGAGTCTATTATTTTTTTAGCTCCGCCACTTTCTTCTTCAGCCGGTTGAAATAGAAAAATGAGATTTTTCTGAATTTGGTTTTTTAATACATATCTAAGAGTAGCATATAAAATAGCAGTATGAATATCGTGTCCACAGGCATGCATATTTTCATTGATAGATTGAAATTTTGCGCCTGTCTTTTCCTGGATAGGTAAGGCATCAATATCAGCCCTTAGCAATATATATTCTTTGGAATCAAGAGGGCAATAATCTAACAATATACCTGTTTTTAAAGGCCTTTGAATCTTGTATGAGTGACCATATTTATCGAGCATGAGTTCGATATTTTCTTTGATCACCCTGGTTGTTCTTTCTTCCTGAAGAGACAATTCAGGGTGTTTATGCAGGTCATGTCTTAATTCTCGAGGTGATAACATTTTTGCCTTTATAAATTAAATTCTTGGGCTAGAGATTGTAATGCCCTGGTTTTATATTTTTTATCTAGCAGGCAGGAAATCTTAATTTCAGAGGTTGTTACTAACTTAATTGGTAAACTATCAAGAGCATTAAAAAAACGAGAAGCAACCCCACCTTGTTTTCTCATACCGAGACCGACCACAGAAAGTTTAACATGATCATGACTATGAACTATATCACAATTTTTGAAGTTTTCCTGGAAATCATCTAATGCTTTTTTAAAATAATTTTTTTGTTTTTCTATATAAGAAAAAGAAAGATTGATTGATTCATTAATATTAATGATCGAGATCATGTCAATATTCAAATGCTTTTCGCCTAAAAATTTAAACATCTGATTTACCACTTTGTGGTCGGGAGGAAGATTAGAAATTGTAACCTGAGTTTGATTTTCCATAACACTTAAGCCAGTCACGACCGACTGTTCAATCGGTTCGGCAGATATGTAAGTTCCCTCCTCTTCCGAAAAGGTGCCGGCACAATAGAGGGGGATTTTATATTTTTTTGCAATTTCCACGGCTCGAGGGTGGAGAACATTGGCTCCTAATCGGGCCATCTCGAGTATTTCATCATATGAGATCTGTTTCAGTTTTTTAGCCTGAGAGTATGATCGAGGGTCGGTAGTAAAGATGCCCGGGAAGTCGCTATATATTTCACAAGGAGCATTAAAGGCTCCGGCCAGAGCAACTGCCGATGTATCGGAACCACCTCTCCCCAGAGTTGTTAAATTACCTTCAGAGGAGATGCCCTGGAAACCAGTTACTATTAAAACATCATTGTTTTGTAAGTAGGTTTTAATCTTTTTGGAATTGATATGCTCTATATTAGCGTCGGTATGAATAGAATTGGTATTAATCTCAGCTTGAAAAGCATTCAAAGAAATAGCGCCTATGCCTAATTCGATCAAAGCCATGGACATAAGCGAAGCAGAAATTTGTTCGCCGGTGGTTACCAGCATATCCATTTCGCGAGGATTGGGAGTATCGCTAATTTGCTGGGCCAGATCTTCCAATTCATCTGTTGTGCCACCCATTGCAGAGACAACAATGATCAATTTTTCATTGGCCTTGACGCGCTCGGCAATTTTGTTCGCTATTTTTTTTATTTTTTTTACATTGGATAGTGATGAACCACCATATTTTTGGACTGTAATATTCATTTATAAATTCCTTAATTGATCCATGATCTGTGTTTTATCAAGAGTGCCTTCGTCAACATCCTTAATTTTTTTAGCAGGTGCTCCGGCTACAACCACCCCGGCAGGAACATCTTTCGTAACAATGGAACCGGCTGCAATTACTGAATCCTGACCAATTTCTACGCCTTCCAGAATGACTGCATTGGCGCCGACCATAACATTATCATGGATTACGACCGGATCAGCACTGGGCGGCTCAATTACCCCGGCGACTATGGAACCGGCCCCAATGTGGCAATTGTCTCCAATTTGAGCTCGACCACCAATAACTGTATTCATATCTAACATTGTATTTTTACCTACCACGGCTCCAATGTTAACTACGGCACCCATCATCACTACGCAATTATCTCCGATCTCCGCTCCCTCTCTGATAAAAGAACCGGGCTCGATGCGGGCGTTAAATTTTGTCAGATCAGCCAGAGGGATCGCAGAGTTTCTGCGATCATTTTCTATTTTATATTTTGCAATATTATCCTGATTAGCTTCCAGTAATTTTTTGATGTCATCATATTCACCAAAAAGCACACCACTATTTTCATCTCCAAAATAGTCCATATCGGAGAAATCTATAGCTGATAAATTACCCTTTATATAAAGTTTAACCGGGGTTGATTTCTCTGCATTTGCTATATAGTCTATGATTTCATAGGAATCCATTCTACTTGCTCCTTAATTATTATATTTTATGTAATGCGTTATATATTTATTATTCCTGGAAAAGTATATCCTGAAAGGAATACAAGCCTGTTTTCTGCTGAATGATAAATTTCGCAGATTTTAACACCCCTTCTGCAAATGTTCGACGCGAAAGAGCGCGATGATTTACTGATAACACTTCTCCAAGGCTGCCGAATTCTATACTATGGTCGCCAGCCACATTGCCCAGTCTTTTAGAGGTTGTATGTATCTCCCTGTCAAAGACGTCAGCAATTGTGATAGCGGTTCCGCTGGGCCGATCTTTTTTAAATCTGTGATGAGTTTCGGAAATTTCTATATCCCAGTCTTCTGGCAAATTATCTTTTAAAAATTCCGTCGTTTTCAACAACATTTGAATACCGATCGAAAAGTTGTAGGCCTGTACTACTGGGATCTGTTTAGAGAGGTCTTCTATTTTGGCTAATTGCTGATCACTGTAACCTGTGGTGCCAAAAATAGTGGGGACTTGCATTTCGCGAGCATATTCAAGAGTAGTTTCCAAGACTTCCGGTAGAGAAAAATCGATCAAAACCTCGGGCTTATCTTCTTTGTATTCTCCATCTTTATCATATGAGAATACCAGTTGATGGCCTTTTTCTTTAAAAAGTTCATATATCTCCTGACCCATGCGTCCGTTGATACCGATTACTCCGTATTTCATTATAGGATCTCCAATTTCTGCATTAATGCTTTCAATTCTTCGGCATTTTTCTGAGACATAGTATCCAGAGGTAAACGCAATTTATTGTCACATAATCCGAGTTGTGATGCTGCATATTTAACCGGAATCGGATTGGTTTCCAGAAAGAGTGCATTCATTAGGGGATTATACTTATTGTTTATTGTCCGGGCAGTGTCAAGATCTTCATCTAACAATGCATGGGTTAATTTTACCATTTGATCGGGTATAATATTTGATGCTACTGATATTAAACCCTGACCACCTAGAGCTATTAAGGGAAAGGCCTGATCATCATTACCGGAATAAACAATGAAGTCATCGGGTTTGTTGGCGATGATCTCAGCAATTTGGGAAATATCACCACTGGCTTCTTTAACTGCCACTATATTTTCATAATTGTCGCCAAGTTTGACAACTGTCTCAGGCTCCAGATTTACGCCGGTTCGGG
>JAIPHI010000097.1 GCA_021735285.1 Fidelibacterota bacterium
TATCGTAAGCCCGGGCTTGAACTTTTTCTGGTGTATTTTCCAGTTTTTCAATATCATCTTCAATAACAGCTGTAAAAGGATGGTGGGTAGCCACATATCTATCCTGTCCCTCATCCCATTCAAGCAGAGGAAATTCTGTGATCCACACCGGTTTGTAGCCATCTTCTCGTAAATCCAGACGATTAGCAAGTTCATTTCGTAAATGGCCCAAAATCGGATATGTTTTTCTGGTTTCATCAGCTATGAAAAACAGGATATCACCTGGCTTAGCTTCGAATTCATTTATTAAACCGTCTGCAATTGGTTGCATGAATTTGGCTATCCCACTTTCCAGTTTCTCATCTCCTACCTTAGTATAGGCTAGTCCTTTTGCTCCCCAATCTTTGGTTTTATCAGTCAGTTCGTCAATTACTTTTCGTGAAAATTGGTCTGCTTTGGGAACACAAATTCCAGCCACTGTGCCCTTATCTTCGACAACTGAAGTAAACACTCGAAAATCACTTTTAATCACGATATCGTTTAAAGTATGAATTTGATTTCCAAATCTAAGATCGGGTTTATCAGAACCATATTTTCGGAGAGCTTCATCATAGCTCATAGTAAGGAATTTTTCAGGTAATTTCACATCCACCACTTCCGAAAATATTTTTCTAAGCATATTTTCTGTTATATCCATCACGTCTTGTTCTTCAACAAACGACATCTCCAAATCAATCTGTGTAAATTCCGGTTGCCGATCAGCTCTCAGGTCCTCATCACGAAAGCATTTCACAATCTGATAGTATTTATCAAAACCCGAGATCATTAATAATTGTTTGTAGGTTTGGGGCGATTGTGGAAGAGCATAAAATTTACCTTTGTGAAGCCGGCTGGGAACCACATAGTCGCGGGCTCCTTCCGGTGTGCTTTTAATGAGAAAGGGAGTTTCAATCTCGTAAAAATCATATTTTTCTAAGTATTCTCTTACCTTTTTAGCCGCTTCAAAACGAATTTTAATAGTTTCCTGCAATTCTTCGGTTCTCAGGTCCAGATAGCGATGTTTAAGTCTTAATTCCTCTAATGCTGTACTTCTGTCAGTTACCATAAAAGGTAAAGTCTCAGCTGTATTTAAGACTTCCAGCTCCCGGGCTAATATTTCTATATCCCCGGTTTCTTTATCAGGATTGCGGGCATCATCCGGTCGAACTCTAACCTTACCTCTGACCCCAACTACATCTTCATGCCCGAGATACTGAGACCTTTCTAGTAAGTCCTTATCAACAGCCGGATCAAAGACTAGTTGAGTTATTCCATACCTATCACGCAGGTCAATGAAAGTTAATCCTCCTAGATTGCGTTTTTTATTAACCCAACCATTTAATATCACTTCTTTGCCCGCATCATTTTTTCGTAATTCTCCACATGTTACAGTTCTCTTAAGCATCTACCACCTTTATATTTAAAATTATTCTTCAGTATTTATCTCTCCGGCTTTTTTTAGACCATATTTCGCTAGAATAGGTCCAATAAATTCAAAGAAGATACAAGTAACTGTGATTGTTGTGAGCACTACAGCTCCAATATGGTCACCGGATGTAAGTCCACTGTCCAGCATTTCGCCAAGACCCGCAAAATCTTTTTTAACCGCCAGTGCCAAACCGATAGCCACACCAGCCTGCGATAGAATTCCTAACCCAATATATTTTCTTAATTTTTGGCTGGCTCCTCCAATTAGAGCACCTAGTTTTGAGCCTCCTACTAATCCTACTGTTCTCGATAGAGCATAAATCACTCCTATCAAACCCAGGGCCGGAATTTTGCTAATATGCAAATTAGTCCCTGCTAAAGTAAAAAACAGGATAAAAAGAATAGGCAGGTACTTATGCAGTTGATCGTGCAACTTTTTATTTAAACTATGGGGCTGAGTATTGACAATTAAAAAGCCCATTACCATATTAGAAAAAATAAGAGATAAATTATAACTAATACTAAGTCCACTTACAATTAAAATGAAACCAAAAATTAAAACAAATAAATCATCACTACTTTTTAATTTCCTTGCCAGCCAGCTAAATAATCCTCCGAAAACAAGTCCCACTACCGTACTTAAACCCAATTCCATCAAAGGATGCAACATAGCCATTCCGAAATTTCCACTCTGATGCCCGCTTTGTTTTCCCAGTAAAAATTCCACTAAAGCAGCCGTGAAGCCAAAAATTATGATCCCCAACCCATCATCGAATCCCACAACAGCATAGAGCGCTTGTGTTAGGCTTCCCTGAGCTTTGTACTCCCTGATTACAGCCACTGTCCCGGCAGGCGCGCTTGCAGGTGCCAGGGCCGCAAATATCAAGGCTAAGGGCAAATTGCCCGTCAACAAATAGATACCTCCAAAAACAACAATAAAAGCCCCTAAAGATTCGAGTAAGATAATATATACAATGCTTTTACCCAATTTGCGGAGAGTTATCATTCTTAATTCCAGTCCAATACTGAAGGCTACAAAGCCTAATGCAATATCTGTGATAAAACCAAAATTTGCCTGGGAAGCATCCGTGATAATACCAAATAAGGAAGGTCCTATTAGGACTCCCAAAAGCATATATCCAATTATAGAAGGTAATTTTATATAGCGTATATTTTTACCAAAATAATAGCCAATAATGGTGATAAAGCCGACAATAAACAGAGCAGACAAATCCAAAAAATAGGAAGCAAACATATTTAGCCTCGATAGATAATCCGTGTATTAAAGATTGATAGAGCCATTATAGTAAAACAATTCCTGAACCCAGAAAGCCATCTGATTTTCATCAAAATCGTCCAAAATCATATTTAATTGTCTAATCAGATCATTGGCATAAGATTCATTAACAACCGCTGATATGAGTTGATTATACTGTTTTTCTTCTTCATCATAGAAACCAGAAAATAAAGGCTGCTTGTATAAATAAACACTAGCATTTTCAGAATCCATAATTGAAAGGGTGCAATTTTCTACCTGCGCAAAAGTATGCAGTACTTTTTCAAATATCTCTTCATTTTGCGTAATAATATTAAATAAATTGTACTTCTCCGATTCTTCTTTCTGTAATCCTGCTTGAGTCTGTCTTAACAATATTTCTCGAAATGTAGCAGCATCCTTACAGCTGAGTAGCTCTTTCACATTATTTTTATCTTTTAAGGCATTGGCGAACCTGGATAAAAGCCGAATGTGTTCGTTACGTTTATTCTTGGGAAGGATGATGAAGATAAAAAGCTTTGTAGGTTGCCCATCCACAGAACCAAAATCAACTCCGGCAGGAACGACTATCGCGCCAATCACAAAATCAGAGATATCTGCTATCGGACAATGTGGTATAGCAATATTTTTACCGAAGCCTGTTGTACTAATTTTTTCCCTATTCTTTAATTTTTTATAAAGCTCCTCCTCACCAACATCTTTTAAAACCTTAGAGCGTTTGGCCAGCCGGGCTATTCCTTTCAGGACCTCCTCCTTATTTTTGTAACCCTGTTCTAATTCTATTAATTCACTTTTTAATAGATGATTTAAGTCCATAACTATCCTAAAATATCATGATTTCTTTTTTGAGGAAGCTTTTTCTGACTCGGAATTTTTTCCCACTTTGTTTTTAGATTCATTTAGGTTCATATCACATTTTCCCTCAAAGACCGCTCCGTCATCAATTACAATTTTTTGGGCTTTAACATCACCAATCAAACGTGAATTTTTCTTTAGAATCATTTTTGTTTTGGCAATTATATTACCATTTACCCGGCCTGAAATAGTTACATTGTTACCATTCAAATCCCCCTCGACAAGCCCTTCTTTCCCAACTGTAATAGTGGCCTCGGTATTGATATTACCATCAACTTTACCATAGATGACAATGCTACCTTTAAGTTTGACATTACCTGTTAATTGTGTCTCTTCCCCAATTATAGTATTCACTTTGTCAACGGCGCTTTTATCCATTGTTTTGCTTCCTTGTTTTTTGCTTTTTTTACTACTCCACATTTTTTACCCATTTATGTTAAATTGTTATTATTCATTGGATATGTCCACATCTTTATATTCATAAACCAAGTTGAGGGGGTCTATTGGCTTGCCATCTTTCCAGATTTCATAATGTAAATGAGGGCCATCACTAACACCAGTATTACCCACAAATCCGATTACCTCCCCCCTCTCTACATGTTGATGAGTTTCCACCATATTTTTTTGATTGTGGCTATACACAGTAAAATATCCATCCGAATGAGAAATAATGATCATATATCCATATCTCGGAGTCCAGCCATTGAAAATAATTATACCTGAAGCGGAGGCTTTAATTGGTTCGCCTTCTTCAGCTGCTATATCCAAGCCATAATGATTATCACGAGCAAAAAATTTAGCACGTTTAAATTTCTGGGTAACATATCCTTCCACCGGGGCAAAAACTGGTAGATTATCAAGATAGGAAATTCTAAGAGTATCTTTACCTAACGCCTGGGTATCAAGGACAGCACTTTCAGCATTAACATTAATATCAGCTCCCAGCACCTCCCTGATATAGCTATCCATCTGTACTATTTGGTTATAATCGTTAATTATTTTCGAAATTTTCAATTTGGCCTGAATTAACTGTTCATTTTCTTTCTTTAATTCTGAGTATTTCAATGCCCTGGGAATAAAAACAAGTTCTGCTATTATCGTTAAAAATATAAGAAAGAGTAATAAGGCAGCGCCAATTTTAGCCAGATGTTCCTTGATCTGAAAGCTGAAGTGCTTCTCGGAATCATCGGATACAATATGAACAGTATAATTGGTCTTTTTCATAGGCTATTACCTCTCGAGAGAATCGAATAGTTCCATCAATCTATTCAGATCTTCACTGGAATAATATTCAATTTCAAGCTTACCTTTATTAGTAGTTCCATTAACCCGGACTTTGGCATCAATAGCATGCATAGCACGGTCCTCAAATTCACGAATATAGGGGGGCTTTTTTTTCTGCTTACTCTTCTTAGTTTTCTTGGTTTTTTTAGTTTTTTTCTTATTCTTGATATCGCGGGCTAATTTTTCGACATCACGGGCACTTAAATTATTGTCTTTTATTTTCTTCCAAAGTTTTATTTGCTGATTTTTATCTTTAATTTTAAGCAAAGGCCGTGCATGTCCGGCTCGCAGATCACCATTTCTTAAGTCCTTTTTAATTTGATCAGGAAGATCAAGCAGTCGTAAGGCATTAGATATCGTAGTTCTGCTTTTGCCTACGCTTTCGGCTACTTCTTTGTGTGATAAATCGAATTTCTCAGCCAGCATCATATATGCTTCTGCTTCTTCTACAGGGTTCAAGTCTTCTCTCTGTACATTTTCTATTAAAGCCAGGCCAAGCATTTCAACTTCAGTCTGAATAGGCAGAACATAAGCAGGAATGCGCTCCATATTTAAATCCCGGCATGCTTTTAATCTGCGTTCTCCGGCAATTAGCTCGAACCCTTCTTCAGTTTGTCTGACTGTTATAGGTTGGATAATACCATGCTCTTGAATGGAGTTACGGAGTTCCTCCATTGCTACTTCATTAAATTCTTTACGGGGTTGATGTCTATTAGAAATTATATTATCCAGAGCTATTTCTGCGACTTTGCGAGTCGCCTCTTCTACATCTTCCGGTACTTCATCAATCTTTTCCGGAATTATAGCCCCGAGACCTTTACCTAATCTATTCTTTCTTTTGCTTGTCATTTTCTAAAAATTCTCCTACAAAATCCATATAATCTTGGGCACCAATTGATGATGCGTCATATAAAATTATCGGTTTACCATGACTGGGCGATTCTCCCAGTCGTACATTTCTTCTAATTTTTGAATCATATAATTTATCTTGAAAGTGTTCAGAAAGTTCTTCTGCTACTTCATTTGACAGCCTTAAACGGGTATCGAACATAGTCAGTAATACACCTTCAATCTGGAGGTCCTTATTCAAATTTTTTTGTACTAAACGAACAGTATTCAACAATTGTCCTAAACCTTCCATTGCATAATATTCACATTGAATCGGAATTAAAACAGAATCCGCAGCGGTTAGACTATTGACTGTTAGAAGTCCTAAAGATGGCGGGCAATCAATGATTATATAATCGAAATCAGTCTGTAATTCTTTCAGTTTTTCTTTGAGAAAATGCTCGCGGCTAATTTCCGGCACCATCTCTATTTCTGCTCCAACCAAGCGGGGACTTGAAGGTAGAAGCTTTAAATATGGGATTTCCGTATCAACAAGAGCACTATCTATGTCAGTATCATTAATAATAACCTCATAGGTTGTTTTATCTCTATTATATTCAATACCGCAACCTTGAGTTGCATTAGCTTGCGGATCCATGTCTATAAGCAAGGTACTAATTTCAGAAACCCCCAGGCCAGCAGCCAAATTTACAGCAGTTGTTGTTTTTCCAACTCCACCTTTTTGGTTTGCTATCGCAATAATTTTCTTCATTTCACTCCACTTAAAGTAAAGATCTATTCTATATTTATATCTAAAGGCAAAAAAGTAAGAAAAATTTAAGAACCGGCAATTATTTTAGATGTAGAGCTTGTCCCGATTCTATTGGCTCCCGCCTTGTACATTTCGATAGCCTGCTTGTATGTCCTTATTCCACCGGCAGCTTTTACTCCTAAAGAGGAACCTACTGTCTTCCGCATCAGTTTTACATTTTCGAGTGTCGCCCCTTCATTGGCAAAACCGGTCGAAGTTTTAACAAAATCAGCTTGAGCCTCCAAAGCCAATTGACAGGCTTTCACAATTTCTTTGTTTGTCAAAAGCGCTGTTTCTATGATCACCTTTAATATTTGCCCCTCGGCGATCTGAACAATTTTGCTGATATCCTCTAATACTACTTCATCTCGTCCATCTTTTAGAGCGCCTATATTGATCACCATATCTAATTCACTGGCACCATCTTCAATAGCCTGCTCCGCCTCACTAACTTTTACATAATTATGGTGAAATCCTAATGGAAATCCAACTACTGTTCCCACATCAACTTCTGTTCCCAGTAGAAGTTCACTACATTTTTTTACATAAAAAGGCGCTACACATATCGATGCGGTATTCCATTCTGTGGCTTCCTGACAAAGTTTCTCTATCTGTTTTTCAGTTGCATCGGGATGAAGATTAGTATGGTCAATTATACTGGCAATATTATTTTGCACTTTATCCAGTTTGTCATCAGGCCTACTCTTGTAGTCCAAAACTTGTTCCACTCATGTAAAATTATGATTGCATATCTTTAAAATATTTGATAAAAGGTTGAATGATCTGCTTGGCAGTTTTCTCATCTTCTCCTTCGGCATATATTCTAAATATAGGCTCCGTATTGGATTCTCGGATATGAACCCATCCATCTTCAAAGTCGAGTTTAATACCATCCTCTGTATTAACCTCTTCCGGCTCTCTCACTTTTTCTAAATCCGCTAATATTTCATCATCTAACTCCAGGCCATCTCTCTCGACCTTTTGCTTGATCATTACATACTGTTTTATATTGGCAAGAATATCAGAAATTGTCTGACCTTCTTCAGCCATCAGCTGCAAAATCAAAGCAATACCGGTTAAGGAGTCTCGACCTCGATGGGTATTAGGAAGAATTATTCCACCATTCCCTTCACCAGCAATAATAGCTTTTTTCTCTTTCATAACATTCACAACATTGATCTCACCTATCGGAGTACGAATAACCTTTCCATCATACTCTTCAGTGATATCATCCAGAGCACGGGTGGTCGAAAGATTCGTAACAACTGGTTTGGTCGCTGAAATAGCTTTGGATAAAACCAGTTTTGCTGCCAGGACAAGGCTCATTTCTTCAGATATAGCCTCACCTTGATCATTCACAACAGCCAATCTATCTGCATCAGCATCTACAGCAAATCCAATATCCGCCTTTTCCTTTTCTACCAGGTCTTCCAAATCACCCAGTTTTTTAGGCGACGGCTCCGGGTCTCTCGGGAAATCTTTATCTTTATCACAGTTGATTGTAACTACTTCACAACCAAGTTGTTCAATAAGTTCCGGAATCGCTCGATAACCGGCTCCATTCACTCCATCAAAAGCTACTTTGAATTTTTTATCTTTAATACGGTCAATATTGAGATACGGAATAGTTAATAGCGATTCGATATGGTGCTTGATTCCATCATCTTCTATTATATCAGCTTTTTCTTCAAGCGGTTCAGGATAATTATTTTCTACATCTTTCCGTTTTTCAATCAGTTCTTCCACTTTTTCAGGCTTGAGGAAATCACCTTCACTATCAATGAATTTGAGTCCATTCCAGGGTAAAGGATTATGACTGGCTGTGACTGAAATCCCACCCTGAGCAGCCTGATAATATGTATTAAACTGAACTGTCGGGGTTGGACAAATACCAATATCTACAACTTTAACTCCCTGCTCGGTCAGAGCCTCTGTCATCTCCTCTACTATCGACTCACCACTCTTTCTTGGATCACGTCCTATTACTATTCTTTTAGCATTGATCAACTGGCTAAAAGCAACAGCATAGGCTCTCACAAAATCACTGGTAAGTTCTTCATCGTGCGCTCGTACGCCAGATAGGCTTTCTATTAACATACAAAGGACCTTTTATATTATTAATTTAAAAACTGTCTAAATTGCTATTACTGATTTATCTTTTGCGTAAACGTTTTTCGCGAATCTTTTCTTTCTTCCGTTCGAGTTTCTTCAACCTTTTGATCGCCTTTGCTCTTTTTAAACGCCGTTTTTCAGTAGGCTTAATATAATAGGAATTTTTCTTAATCGCTTTTAAAACGCCTTCTTTTTCAAATTTTTTCTTAAATCTTCTTAATGCTCTTCCTAGATTTTCATTTTC
Organism: Fidelibacterota bacterium; assembly: GCA_021735285.1. Lineage (GTDB taxonomy): Bacteria > Fidelibacterota > UBA2242 > UBA2242 > JAFGTP01 > JAIPHI01. The sequence continues at coordinate 8,857 of JAIPHI010000097.1, forward strand.
TCTTACTTTTACTTGAACCATTTGTTTAATTCACCACCTTTAAATTTAAATTAACATAGCACTTTACAGACAGTAAAGATATTAACAAATTTTATTATTGTCAATATTTGATATTGATTGATATTTAATAAACAAAATATCTATTTTATTTATTATTACTTTTTTAGAGGCTAATATTTGGATATATTGTCTATATTTCAATTTTTTACCTTATAAATCTTCGGATTGTTCCTTCTTTATCATATTTTCTTTTTCAAACTCATTAACATTAATATGATATTTCATAAAATATATACCACCAATGATCGTAATTGGGATAAAACCCGCTGCGTGCATTATAACTGCCATAGCCTGAGACTCTGATAAATTAAAACCAAGAACCGATAATATACCGATTGCCCCGGCATGATAAGTCCCTACATAGCCAGGTGACGAAGGAATGGCTATCACAGCACAGGTGATAAAGTATATTAGTAATACCGACGAAATTGCAAAGTAATGATCAAAAATTAATCCGACAACCCAGAAAAAGAAAATGTTGACAACCATGATAAAAAAAGATTGTAAAATTATTAATAAAGTATGAGGATTCTTCTTTAAGGTGACCAATCCATAAATTAGATTCTCTATAAATTGATATATTTTTGTATGGGAATATTTATCAAACCTTTGTTCGACAAATTTCTTTAAATTTTTTTGATATAATAAGAGCACAATTATCACAATAATAAAAACACCAAAAGCAATTGATCCAAAAAAAGCTCCCTTATGAACCCATTCAGGCATATTGTCATAACTTAAAGCCCCAATTAACATTATTATGATAAAAGCTAAGACATCCAGCACCCGCTCCACTACTATGGTTCCAAATGCAGTTGCACTGGAAATTTTTTCAGCCTTGCCAAGGGAATAGGAGCGCAGCAGTTCACCCAAGCGCAAGGGAAATACATTATTGCCAAAATAACCGATCATTTCTGCAGCGAACATTCTTTTGATAGATATCTTTTTAATAGGAGCCAAAATATACTTCCAGCGCCAGGCCCGAACAAGATTCAGAAAGATCATAATACCCATAGAAATGAAGAAGAAAATTAGTTCTGCATTGGCCATAGCATTAAAGAACCCTTCTATATCAAACTTCCTGAATCCGAGATACAATCCAATCACACTGATAGCAAAGCCAATTAATGATTTATAATTCAAAAACATTTTTTTCTTCATGGCCTTAAGTCAATGAGCTCCTTTTCTTCCATATTCTTGATATCATAAAAACTTGAATCACATAACAGACTATCACCGATTTGGAGAAAATTAATTAATATTTGATTAGACTGGAAATCAACATATTGCAGGTGGTCAATTAGGGTTGTATCCTGGGGCACCACAATCTTAAATTTTTTAAAAAAATTGCTGTCCCCTTTAGGTTCCAAAAATATCTCCTGGAATTGATCTGTTTTCTGGGTTTTATTAATCTGATAGCTTTCCAGGTCACCATTAATTACATCGTAAATAAGATTGAGGCTAGAAGTGGGATCAAATTCTTCGACAACAATCTGATCAGTGTGCTTGTTATATGTCCATAGCCATTTACCATCATAAAGAATTTCTTCACCCGGGTATTCCACATAAAAACTATTTTTATTTTTAATAAAAAACTCGCCTTTGACTTCAGATAATAAATTATCCTCCCGGTCCCTACTTTTGATAGAAAATTCAAGTCGAAAAGGTATCGCCTGGACATAATAATCT